>CAZWLL010000010.1:0-49831 GCA_964634795.1 uncultured Ruminococcus sp.
GTATCTATCTGGGCAATCAGGTAATGTGTGAATTTGGGGAAGGTCGTTACTATGGCTTGATTGCCGGCATGGATTTCCTGATGGTAGCGGAGTATGGAGAAAATGCCGCCGAGCCGGAAATTGTGGTATTCAAGAGAAGATAAGAATATTGCAATGAAAAAATTGAAGAAATCAGAATGCCACTGTCTCACCGGATTGATAAAAACTGCGGCAGTAAAACTGACTATCTCAGATTTGATGCAGAGTGCGAGCCAATCAAAAAATTTCACTTCACAAATTTGCATGATGTGCTCGGCGGCAAATATGGTTCTGAATCGGATTGTTCGGTGCGGCAGAGATACATCGTTTTGATACAACACGGTATCACAACGGTGTGTTTTTTTTATACTGAAAATGCAGTTCCGATACCGTATTTCGATATTGAAACTGCATTTCTTTTATTAAGTTATGTTTGCTGCTGACTTAGTGTGTTTTGTCATAATTCTCAGAAGTTGCTTTCTACCTCATATATACCGGTCATTTTTTCAGGCAGAGGATGAGGCTCTGACATGTGACCCGGTGCATCCGGTACAATACCGACTAAATAACGGAAGTAGAGGTAAGCCGGGATTGCAGCCCAACCGTGGCAGAGACTTCCCGCATGACCGAAATCGGTTTTGCCAAGTGAGGTTTCCCAAAATGTAGTTGCGTTTTGGTTGAGCATTTCACCCCATTTTTCCGCAATTTCATGGAATACAAATCGTGCGTACTTCTCAGGACGGCGCATCAGTGAATCGTAGCGGAAAATACTGTGAGAGAATGTTACAGGAATCATTTCATCATCATACGCCAGCTTTTCGAGAGCTTCATCTACACAGTTTTCAGGACAAATGCCGCTGTATATAGCAAGAGCATTTGATAATTGTGACAAGTGGTATTTTTCGCCTGTGTTTACGCGTATGAATGAGTAATAACGGTGCGCATTTGTATCGTAAAATGCGGCATGAGCAGCTTCCTTTAAAGCCTTAGCATGTTCCGACCATTTCTTTTGCTTTTCGAATTCTCCCATCTCACCGCAAAGCTTAGCGAGACTGTCATATGCCATTGCAACAAATCCGCACAGAGGCAAATCGTATGTGATATTTTCATCTACAGTACCGATTGAGCCTTCAAGACCGGGCTGCCATTCGTAGAAATTCCAGTAAATATTTTCGGGGAAGAGCGGTAATAAACCGTTTTCGGCAGTACGTGATATGAACTTTCCGCAGAGCCTCTCGACTATCGGAAGCATTTCTTTACCGAATGCCAAATCTCCCGTGTAAAGAACATATTCCCAAAGCTGTACAGCGTATACGGCACAGAAACTCGGAATTGTAATTGAAACCTTGGCGGGTGCACACAATTCGAGCGTGTCGTCATCTCTTATCGATAAACCAAGCAATCGGAGCGATGCCTTAGCAAACTTCTTCTCGCGGAATGTGTAGTAACCGCATAACATCTGGTTGCGTGAATCCATAGAATACAGTGCCTGTTCTCTCCAGGGGCAGTCTTCATAATGCTCGTGCATGCAGAGAAGCAATGTACGCAGACAGGTCTCGTAAATTTTGTTATGTGCAGTGTCGGCACAGTGAAAATCAACATGATCTGTTACAGGGTAGTTTGTCGGGATAATTCCTGCATGGTGCAATATCGCATTCTGTGCATAGATGTGTATCTCAATATATCGGCATCCCATGCGTAAAAAAGGATGTACAAATTTTGTGTGTCCTGCAGGCAGTGTTATGTGACAAGCGAAGTTGCGTGTGCCTACTTCAGAGCGTACCCGCATGTCACCGAGATGCTCACCCCAGCCTATCATAAGTTCGGCATCATTAGGAAGGTCAATGTCAAGTTTGAACATGCCTGATTCTTCGCGTCCGATATCAATCACACACCACACACCGTCCGCACCGTCCGCTCTTTTCAGAGCAATGTCCAAGGCAGATTTCGAAGAAAGCGGGACTTCGAAATATCGACGATCCTTCATCGATAATGACGCAAACTGCATCCTCTCGCCCATGTTGTGATAGTTTGATGCTTCAGTGAATGAGCCGTGTGCTACGATTTTGCCGTCGGTAACCGATTCCCATACCAGCTTTTCAACAGGGCGCGGATAGAGATTATCGAAAACTCGCGTAACAACGGGAGTTTCAAAGACAGGAGCAGAAGTTCTTCCGTCGTACTCGAACGAGAAACCGAGCTGTCCCGTTACTTTATCCACTCTGCCGCTTTTATAGCACGGATGTATTGCCATTTTAGTATTTTCACTTGTGTGGAAAAGCTCACATTCGTCTTCCCACAGAGCATATGCAATACCGGGGATAGCTTTTTTGTATGTAGAACTGTCATCGTTTGCGCAGAAACCGATGATTGTCAAATCGTTTTTGCCGTCAGCAAGCTCATCTGTTATGTCTATTTTATCATATACCTTATAGAATGGATAGTCTGCATATTGTCTGCCGCTCACAAGACGGTTGCCGATAAACAGTGCGTAATCCGAGTCTGCGGTTACCGCAAAAACATATCTTTTATCTTGAACCTTTGTAACTGTCTCGGAGGTCATCACATATGTGTTGACCTCATTTATGAGCGACGAAACCCAGATGAATTTCGCATTCTGTAATTCCATGGGAAGCATGATGTAGTCTCCTTAAGTCTTAGTTATGGTTATGCATGAATTTGCATTGCTTTTATTTTAACATAATTCATTCGATTATTCAACGGATAATCGGTTATTATTCTTCCGTATAAATTGTTACAAGTTCCGCAAGTTTTTCGCGGGCACCTGAGAGCTTGTTTGCGAAAGTTGATGCTGTTACGTTTGTGCCTTTTGTAATAGAATCCGCGACAGGGCCGAATGTGATGTTGTTAAGGTATGAATCACTTGCAAAACCGAATTCGTAAGCGATTTCGAACGATGCCGTAATACCGGATGAAACAATATCAAGCATTTCCGCTGTGTATGTATCCTGTGCATATTTGGATTTCAGTGCTGTCTCATAGTAGAGATTAACAAGATTTTCACTTGCATCTATAGACATAACCTGTACGACAGCACTGACGGCTCCTGCAGCCTCACCTGCCGATGTGACAGGAATCGCACCCATTTCCGCAGTATCATGGATGAGAGTGCGGTAATTACCCTGTAAGTCATCGAGAAGAGGATAAGGAACCATACCCATACCTTCAAAATCACGTATGGATGATTGCTCCATATCACCGACCTTTTGAAATACTGTGAATAGAGTCTGTCCGTTTACGAATTTCTGAAGACTTTGTGTAACACTTCCGTCTTTATATGTACCGATAGATTGATCCAGGCGTATAAGCAGTTCTGCCGCGGTGCTCACTCTTTCCAGATTGCTTTCTGAAATATAAGGAATGTTGTCATTGTCGAAATCTACAACATGCGCATCGGTACTGTAGTATATAGCGTAATAAGGCATGGACCAACCCTTGCTGTGTATAGACATGCCATAGATATCGTTTTCGCTTGCGGCTCCGTCGCCGTCAAGATCCTGATATGCCTCTTCCACAATAGTATCGAGCATGTCAAGTGTCCATTTCTTTTCTTTGACAATTTCATAGAGACCGTTTGCGTCACCATACAAGTCACCGTAGATATTCTTGTTCATGTACAGTACGTGTGCGGCGCGCAAAGTGTCGATAAAATAAGGTCCTGTCATAATAAACTGCTTAGAACCGACTGACAAACCGCGCATATAATCATAATAGTAAGCGTTACTGTTAAAATTAAAGTAATAATCAGAGAAGTTTGCGGAATTATTCAAATCAAGAAGGTATCCCTTTATACCGCAATGCAATAGACCGAGCTGGTCATTTACATAATAATCAATTGAGTTGTCGCCTGATATAACAAGATTTTCGATATATGGCTGTACTTTTTCATAATCAAGGTCTAAAGCTTGATGTTCGAGTTTGCATTTCAGCATTTCTTCCACCATCAAATTACGTGTGTACACACTGTCTGCAACACTTTCGCCGGTCATTTCGTCCGGACCTGCAATGTATTGGTATGATGATGGCATGCCTCCTCCACCCTCGGAGATATTTGAGCTGACTGAGATTTGTACCGTTCGTCCATTAAGGTCAATATCGCGGTAAGCGGCCAATGAATCTTCCTGCACGGTTTCTTCCTGTACGGTTGTCTGCTCATCAATAGTTTCTGATGAATCGGAATTTTCGGCTGAGTTGCTGCTGCCGCAGCTGTACATTGAAAGCATCAATGCGGCAAGCAAGATAATCGTGGTAATTCGTTTCATAATCAGTCTCCTTGATTTAATTTTATAGGTTACCTTTATTCTAACATAATAGAAACTGAATGTAAACATTAATTCGGAAGTTGAGTACGGAAATAATCAAAAGTGCATATCGATATAACGGCAGAAACGTATAATTATGATGAATGTGCTGTATTTATTCTGAAATTATTCGCTATAAGACAGGATTACCTGAATATTTATACGATAAATCGCAAATTGCCTATTGACAATTATATTGTTCTGTGTTATACTACCTACAATGATAGAGGCGCATTTTGCAAAGAGTAATCATTTCATATAAATGCTTTCGCAAAGCTGAGATGATGAAAGGTGCGGATGCCGAGGACAATCACGGCGAAAGATTGATCCGGCAATGTGAAATAAGATTTGCATTGCTGTCGCAGTTTTGCGGAGAGCTATCTGTTTGATTTGATTATTTGTTTCCGTTGGCTTTTTGTTTAAGTCATCGGTTATTTAGAATTTTTCGGGCAGAGCTTTCGGGCGTCTGCCCGATTTCTTTTTCTCCGTATCAAGTATTAATCCGACGCATCCTATGCCCCTGACATTAAGGCGTTATTCAGTGGAATACAGCACAGTATATTTTTGCTTGGCTTATACGCTGCTGACTTATGTGTTCCGTTGTAATAAATCGCTTACCGCAAGTTTCCTTATTAATTTATTTCGGAGGATAGAGTTGTGAAAAAAACTGTGTTTACCGGTGCCGCAACGGCGATCGTGACTCCTCTAGGTGAGAACGGAGTCGATTACGAATCATTCGGAAGACTTATCGAATGGCAGATTTCTAAAAAAATCGATGCGATAGTAGTCGCAGGCACTACCGGAGAAGGTTCAACATTAACGGATGAAGAACACCGCAGCGTTTTGAAATTCGCTGTCGATAAAATAGGCGGCAGAGTTCCGGTTATAGCCGGTACAGGCTCAAATGATGCGGCTTATGCTGTTGACCTGACAAAATACGCTTGTTCAATCGGTGCGGATGCTATGCTTGTCGTAACACCGTATTACAATAAAGCTACACAAAACGGCTTAATTAAAACCTTTACTACCGTTGCCGATGCTTCTTCAAAACCGATAATACTCTATAACGTTCCTTCAAGAACAGGCTGTAATATCTTGCCGAAAACATGTGCCATACTTGCAGAGCATCCGAACATTGTCGCAATTAAAGAAGCATGCGGAAATATATCTCAAATCGCCGAAACCGCGGCACTTGTAAAAGATAATATGGATATCTATTCGGGAAATGATGACCAGATAGTTCCCATTCTTTCATTGGGAGGCAAGGGCGTTATATCTGTTCTCTCAAATGTTTTTCCTGCTGAAACTTCCGAAATGTGCAAAGCTTTTTTCAGGGGAGAAGTCGAGAAAAGCAGAAATATGCAGCTTGATATGCTTGATTTGATTAACGCACTCTTCTGTGAGGTTAATCCGATTCCCGTAAAGGCTGCAATGTCGGCAATGGGATTTTGTGAAAATTACCTGAGACTTCCACTCACTCCCATGGAAGAAGAACACAAAAACAGTTTGCTTGAAATTATGCGTAAGCACGGTTTGGACGTTTGATATTAACGTAGTTAAGCGGAGTTAAACGGAGTAAAATATGAAAATCTTACTTAACGGAATTTGCGGAAGAATGGGCAGGGAAGTCGAAAAGCTTATATTATCGGGATATCACGGAGCGGTTCTTGTCGGCGGTGTGGATTTGAATTGCACAGAAGCCTCAGTGCCTGTATTTCATGATTTTGATAGCGTAAATGTTGACTTCGATTGCATTATAGATTTTTCCTTTCATACATCTGCCGAAGCGCTTTGTGAATTTGCAAAAAAAGCAAACAAACCGATAGTTATAGCGACTACAGGTCACACCGATGAAGAAAAGAAAATAATCGAGGATACATCGAAAATTGTTCCCGTATTTTATTCGGCAAATATGTCTCTGGGAATAGCTCTTCTCGCTGAGCTTGCGCGAATTGCGGTAAAAACCTTTCCCGATGCGGATATCGAAATTGTCGAAAAGCATCATAACAGAAAAGAAGATGCTCCCAGCGGAACGGCGCTGATGTTGGCAAATGTTATAAAAAAAGTTCGTGAAAATTCGTTTTTTGTTTTAGGCAGAAACGGTCAGGGCAAACGACAAAAAGACGAAATCGGAATTCACGCGATTCGTATGGGAAATATAGTCGGGGAGCACGAAATAATCATCGGAACCGACACACAAACTATAACTTTGAAACATGAAGCTGCAAGCCGTTCGCTATTTGCGGAAGGTGCTGTGGCAGCTGCCGAATTTACGGTAGGATGCAAGCCGGGCTTATATGATATGAATAGCCTGATAGCTGCACAAAATTAATTTTTTGAAATGAGGTAATATATATTATGTTGAGAATAGGTATTTACGGTTACGGTAATCTCGGAAGAGGAGTTGAAGCTGCTGCAGCACTTAATGATGACACTGAACTTGTCGGTGTATTTACTAGAAGAGATCCATCCTCTGTAAAAATCAGAACAAACGGTGTCGGTGTTTATAATGTTGACGCTCTCGAGAGTTTTAAGGATAAAATCGATGTACTTATAATTTGCGGAGGCAGTGCTACTGATCTACCCGAAATGACACCTTTGCTCGCCAAGAGCTTTAATGTAATCGACAGCTTCGATACTCACGCAAAGATTCCGGAACACTTCGAGAATGTTAACGAAGCTGCGATAAGCGGCGGCAATATAGCGCTTATTTCTTGCGGTTGGGATCCCGGTCTGTTTTCTTTGGCAAGATTATATATGAACGCCGTTCTTCCTTGCGGTCAGGATTACACATTCTGGGGCAGAGGCGTCAGCCAAGGTCATTCCGACGCAATAAGAAGAATTAAAGGCGTTCGTGATGCCAGACAGTATACCGTTCCTGTCGAATCTGCAGTTCAGGCTGTAAGAAACGGAGAAAATCCGACTTTGACTACAAGAGAAAAGCATACGAGAGAATGCTATGTCGTAGCCGAAGAAGGCGCAGACCTCTCACGTATAGAAAATGAAATTAAAAACATGCCGAACTATTTCTCGGATTATGATACGACTGTTCACTTTATTACCGCTGAAGAAATGGCTGAAAATCACTCCGCGTTGCCGCATGGAGGAAGCGTTATCCGTTCGGGCAAAACAGGTATGAACAAGGAAACAAATCACGTTTGCGAGTTTTCTCTTAAGCTGGATTCAAATCCGGAATTTACCGGAAGCGTGCTTGTAGCATACGCTCGTGCGATTATGAAAATGTATAACCGTGGTGACAGAGGATGCAAAACAGTTTTTGATGTAGCACCCGCAGACCTTTCCACATTGTCCCCCGAAGCACTCAGAAAAACCATGCTTTAAGGAGTGTATCCAATGATTTGCACTAATATCGGAGTTGAAAACGGAATTTTGACATTTGCCGATATTTCGACTGAAAAGCTTATTTCGGAATACGGTTCTCCCCTGTATGTTATGGATGAACAGCGCATAAGGTGTAATTGTCGTGTATATGCAAATGCGATAAAAAAATATTTCGGCGGTGATTCATGCGCGTTGTATGCAAGCAAGGCAGCTTCATTTAAGCAAATGTATAAAATCATAGATGAAGAAGGACTCGGGGCGGATGTTGTTTCCTGTGGTGAAATATATACGGCGATGAAAGCAGGCTTTCCGCTTGAGAAAGCTTATTTTCACTCGAATAACAAAACAGACGCAGATATAGATTTTGCGATATCGAACGGAATAGGATATTTTGTAGTAGACAATGCAGAAGAGCTTGATTCCATTGACAGAATATCAAGAGAAAAGGGAAAAGTTCAGCCTGTAGTTCTTCGTTTGACTCCCGGTATTGATCCTCATACATATGAAGCTGTTTCAACAGGAAAAGTCGATTCGAAATTCGGGTCGAGTATTGAGACCGGTCAGGCTGAACAAATTACAGTTCATGCAATGTCACTTAGTAATATAGTTCTTAAAGGATTTCACTGCCATGTAGGTTCACAGGTTTTCGATTCTCAGGTTTTCCTTGACGCGTCCGTTATTATGCTCAAGTTTATTGCATATATAAAAAACAAATACGGATTCATCACTGAAATTCTCGATTTAGGCGGGGGATACGGCGTAAGATATACCGAAAATGATCCCGAGATAGATATCGACGCAAATATAAAATCAGTTGCAGCTTCAATGAAAGCTACAGCGGCTGAACTTGGTATTGATTTGCCTTCAGTTCGTCTGGAACCCGGAAGAAGCATTGTCGCAGATGCGGGCATGACAATATATACCGTCGGTACTGTAAAAAAAATCACCGGATACAAGAATTATGTCTCGGTTGACGGCGGAATGACGGATAACCCACGCTTTGCTCTATATCGTTCTTCGTATACGGTTTTTATCGCCAATAAAATGAATGAAAAGTGTGATATGGAGTGTTCCGTTGTCGGTAGATGCTGTGAAAGCGGAGATATAATACAGGAGCACGTTATGGTTCCGTCATCTGTTTGCCGAGGTGACATATGTGCGGTAGCGACAACAGGAGCATATAATTACTCTATGGCATCAAATTACAACCGAATATGCCGCCTTCCCATAGTAATGGTTAATAACGGTATAAGCTATCTTGCGGTTCGCCGAGAAAGCCTTGACGACATCGTGGCAAATGATATTTAATATATAAAAAACGCTGCTGAATTTGCTCATAGTATCAGTACATATGAAAGATAATATCAAAACATAAAAAAACGGTATACTCAATGGATAACATCCAATGAGTATACCGTTTTTTTATAAATCTATTACTTCTTTCTGCAGTTCTTTACGACAACTCCGGACATTGCAACCAAGCCTATTACGTTTGGGATAACCATAAGCTGATTGAACATATCGGTAAGCTCCCATACGAGATCGTTTGAAAGCAGGGAACCGAGGAAGATGAAAATAACGGCAATAATGGAATAAATGATGTTTGACTTCTTACCGAAGAGATAAACAATGTTGATTCTGCCGAAAAGGTTCCAACCGATGATGGTTGAGAATGCGAAGAAGAAGAGACAAACTGCGACAAAGGAATTTCCGAATACAGTACCGAATACTGAAGAGAAGGCTGTTTGAGCCATATTGGTCTTTACGATTCCATCGGCACTTCCCGATGCGAGGATACCGTCTCCGGCATAAAGAGTAGAGATGACAACCAATGCGGTCATTGTAAGTACAAGGAATGTGTCAATGAAAACGCCTATCATCGCAACAACACCTTGGTCATGCGGCTTTTCTACATTTGCAAGTGCGTGTGCATGAGGTGTTGAACCCATACCTGCTTCATTTGAGAAGAGTCCGCGTTTTACACCCTGGCTGATAGCTGTTTTAAGTGCGTGACCAAATCCGCCGCCGATTATTGCCTGAGGAACAAATGCATACTTGAAAATCAAACCGAAGGTTTCGGGAATGTAACGGATTCTGCAGCAGAGAAGAACAAGACCGCCTACAAGATAAAGACAAGCCATTAAGGGAACAATTTTCTCGGTAAAAGAGGCTATTCTATCCATACCGCCGATGAAGATAAATGCTGAGATAGCGGCAATGATAAGTCCTGTTATCCATGTCGGAATATTAAATGCGTTCTGGCAAGCTTCACTGATTGAGTTTGACTGTACCATAGCACCCATAAAACCGAGAGCAAGTACGATTGCGACAGCAAAGAAACCTGCTAGGAATTTGCCGAATTTTCCTTTGAATGCCGTTGTAATGTAGTAAACAGGGCCACCGTGTATTGTACCGTCATCCAGCTTAACACGTGTTTCCTGTGCTACTACCGCTTCTGCATAAATGGTAGCCATACCGAAGAATGCTATAATCCACATCCAGAAAATCGCGCCGGGACCGCCGATTAAGATAGCACCGCACGCACCGACTATATTACCGGTACCGACCTGTGCGGCTATTGCGGTTGCAAGAGCCTGGAATGAACTCATACCGCCTCCGCCTTTGCCGCCTTTGAGAGAGAAGTTGCCGAACATTCTTTGCCAGCCTTCTTTAAAACAGCGAACCTGTACAAAACGGGTTTTGATTGAGTAAAATAGACCGACACCCACAAGCAGTACGATAAGAATGTAGTCAGAGAGATACGAGTTGATTGTTTGAACGATTTTCAGTAAGGTATCCATTGAAATCCTCCGATAAATAATAAAAAATTAGAAAAACGAAAAAAGAGCCGAACAGCGATCAAAAACATCGTGTCAGCTCCGGAGAAATTAACAAAGCTCGGTCGAATTGGCAACTAAAGGTACGAAAAACAGCATTCCGATACCTGTAATCAAACGATCCGATTCCGACAAGCCCATGGATTCGTGATAATGGGGTTACTCTGTCCTTTTGCCTGAGAGATTCAACGAGTGTTAAACACATTCGTTTTGCACCTTCGGCAGCTACGATAGTAGCCTTCTCCAGAGAGACGATCTGTTTTCAGTCTCTACACGCGAACGTGCGCCTGAGAGTGTTATTCCTTCGGCAGCGGAAACCCCGCTTTTTCTGAAAACTTCACCTGTCTGTGCCATAAATATACGGCTTTATTATATTACCATATTACAGTAAAAAAAGCAAAAGGTTTTAAAAAAATAATTTAAATTTAAAAAAAAAAAAAAAAAAAAAAAAGAGTATTGACAAAAAGAATAAAGAAGTATATAATAAAGTTACAATAAGATAATGTTTTATGTGCATTATTCTGTTAAATTAAATAAAGATTCCAATATGAATTCATGGAGGTGAGAATATGTCGAATATTAATCCAATTACATCTCCTCGCATTACATCGTATCAGCAAATAGCCTTGCCTCTTGCTGTTGCCTCGTTAAATCCGACAGCAGATAAGTGGATTTTTTCGAATTATATTCAAGTTTCTTGTGTTAACAGAGAACATTATTTAACGTGTTGCAATGAAGACAATTCGCTTCACTATAGCTTCTATAATCCTGAAATAACATTTCCCGAACCTGCTGATCACATTTGCATACAGGGTGGTGAGCAGTTGTTTATGTTCGATAACTTCAAGTATATCAAGTGGATTATTGATGAAGGATGGTACATATATACTGACGCTGATATGTATTTTATTAACGGAAGTGATGCCTTCAATTCATATCATTATTCGCATGATATGCTTATTTACGGATATGATGACGATGATTTGTTAATCTATATGTATGGCAATTCAAAGCTTGAAAAACATATCGTAAGCATAAATAACTTTAAAAAAGGATATTTTTCTAAATATTGTAAGGAAGATGTTTACAGAAATCGAGCTATCCTTTTTAAAGATAATGAAAAAGAGTTTGACTACAACATTGAGAAAATTCGCTGGCATATGCACGATTATCTTAATGGTACAGAGACATTTGCGCGTGAAAGACCTAATGTATTTAATCCGGATTCTTTAACTATGCAAGGCGTGAATACTTATGATGAATTCATTTCTTTACTTGATTATGCCATAGAAGGTCAAGACAAAGTACTGAGAAAATCCGACTTGTATTGCTTCTATGAGCATAAAGAAGTTATGTTCGATAGAGTAAACGCTCTTAAAGATGACGATGTTCTGGAAGCAGATGACGATTTAATTACAAGGTTTGAGAATATCAAAAATATGGCGCAGACATTTTTACTTTCCGGGTTGAAGGTTGCCAGAATGAGAAGCGTAGAGAACAAAAATGCTACTTTGATTCACATGAAGAGCTTACTCAATGATATAAAACTTGCGGAAATTTCAGCATGGACTGATTACATTTCCGAGAACAAGGAGCTGCTGGGATGAATTATTTTGATAAAAATAATGATGCTTTGTTGCCGTACAAAGAATATGATATATATAGCATATATTCTATTGACAGCAGCAACAAAACAGCAGGCATCGAGTATTATTTCGATTTCAATAATAAAGAATCATCGTATTATGAAAAAATTATCTGTGATTCTTTAAATACAGCATTCAAGGATCTTAAGCTGAATAAGATATATGTCAATGTTATTAGAGATAATTACGCTATGTTCAGCGTGCTTCGTAAATTCAACTTCGTATCGGAAGCCATTCACCGTGAACAATATTTTGATGATATACAGCATGATGTTGTTTTCATGACTGTGTTGAAGCATGAGTGGGAAAACGGCGGCATTAAAGAAAATTACAGCTACGATTCATATGCCGTAAAACAAATGTAGTATATGAAATACGTAAAATCAAAGTATAATTACCTTCATGTTGATCAAAACGGCAATCTTTTGATGTGTAATTTCGTTCAGGGAAGTAAGAGCTTCTTGAAAATCGACAGAGAAGACGTTGCCGAATTTCAAGAGTTATTCAAGGCATCTGAGTTATACGATGAACACACTTTAAACGATTGTTACAAAGAGCTGATTGAAAAAGGTTACTATATAAAGGATACCGACGATGAATTGTTAAATATTCGTACGTTGTATTATGATAGTACAATGGCTCCTCTCCTTTCTCTTACTTTAATGCCTACTGAACAGTGTAATTTCAGGTGTCGTTATTGTTACGAGAAATTCGAAAAAGGCAAAATGACCGCATCAGCTCAAAACAGTCTGTTGAAGTATATACAAAAGCAGATCGTCAACAACGCACACATACATATATCGTGGTTCGGAGGTGAACCTCTTCTCGCTTTTGATGTGATTGAGAATATCATGAGCAATGTACAGCAAATGTGCAGGATGAGAAAACGTCATTTTACTTCTAACATGACAACCAATGCGTATTTGCTAACGATAGACAAATTCGAGAAGCTATATAATTACGGTATTACCGCTTATCAGATTACATTAGACGGTATGCGAGAAGACCATGATAAGCAGCGATGTCTGGCAAACGGTGATGGTACGTTTGATCGTATTGTTGAAAACTTATTGGCAATTAAAAATCACTCTGAGTTTAGATTCGCGACCATTACTATTCGTGTAAATATTACGGGTAATAATGTTAAGAAACTGAATGATTTCCTGGAGTATTATAAGTCTTTGTTTGGAGACGATAAAAGGTTTAATATCAGATTCGCAATGACGGGAGATTACGGCGGAGATAGGATTACAGATTTTAAATCGAACATATTAGACGGTAATCTTATTCAAGCAGAATTGAGCAACACAGGCGTCTACAACTCGACAGATGTTAAAGTTGCAGATGTTTTAAATAATTTCGAACCCATGAACAAGGTTTGTTATACTACGGGTAAGAATACATTTACTATCGGCTCCGATTTAAGTGTTTATCGCTGTACGATTTACTTTGACAATCCGAATAATAGACTTGGTACAATAAACAGTGATGGTGAACTTCAAATTGATAAAAGTCTGAATAATAGATGGTATATTAAAGATGAAGTTTTTCCGGATGAATGTCGTGAATGCTTCTATTTCCCGTGCTGTTATCGAACCTACTGCCCGCTAAAGCTAAACTTTATTAAAGGCTTTAAATGCGAAATAGACACTATTAAAAATCAAATCTCAAAAGACATGGAATATTTAGACTGCAATAATTATTTTAAACTGCTTGTTATATAATCTAAAATGAGGTTGATTTATTCTGCTTATGAGTTTATCTTAAAAAAATGAGGTACGTCAGAATGAGTGAGAAAATAGAAGAAAAACTTAATAAGATACTTCATGATATGGGTTTTATAATTTTCGAGGATGAAGAATCCGATGATGTTAATCTTCAAAATTACATTACCGATTCAATACAGTTTGTAGATTTTATAGTCAGAATCGAAGAAGAATTTAAAATCTTATTACCGGATGAGTTTTTGGACTACAGTAACTTGTATTCAATGTGCGGCTTCGGTGAAATGCTCGAGGATTATTTAGAATCAAAATAATTTTTTTAAAATAGAAAGGAACTACTACTATGAAAAAATTGGTAAAACCGCAGAAGAAGCAATTCAAGACTGTTGCCTTGTATAAGGATGACAAAGAAACAGTAAACAAGAACGGCGGCACCTGCAACAACAGCGGTGCATATACCTGCCAAAACAAAGGAAATAACGGTGTGTGCAACAATACAGGAAAGGGTACTTGTACCACAGTATTACCCGATCAGACAATATAAAGCTTCGGCTTAATCTTTTATATCAAAATGAACGAGAACTACGATTATGATATTGTTATTGTAGACAGCGGAGTGTGCTTTAATAAAAAAAGCGATACTAAAGAGCTTCCGGATTTTTATAATGTAACTGAAGACTTTACATTTTATAAAAGTACGGACTACAAAGATGATATCGGTCACGGCAGCATGATATACCATATTATAACACATGAAACAGTAGACGCCAAGATATGTGTTATCAGAATATTCGACAAAGATACCGATGATGTGGATGATACCGCATTAATCAGTGTATTGTCGTTTATTCGTGATAATATCAGCTGTCGTATTATAAATCTGAGTTTAGGCTTGACGTCAAGTGATAGGCTGGTGCATCTGGAAAAGGTATGCCGCGAAATTTCGGATAAAGATACTGTTATTGTATCCGCATTTGACAACAACGGCAGTTTTTCATTTCCCGCAGCTTTCGATTTTGTAATCGGAGTTGACAATTGGTATCAAAGCAAATCAGTTGATAACTTCGAATATGTATCTGACAGTCCGATTAACATCCGTGCAAAAGGTGGGTTACAGAAAATCGATTGGAATGGCAGATGCGCTGTCATAGGCGGAAGCAGCTTTGCGTGTGCACATATTACAGCGTATATCTTTAATATGATGTGCAGTAAACACAGACAGTTGTCGTTTAATGAAACCTTAGCATTGCTGAAAGAAAACGCATGCAATGTATATCCCGGACAATTATCGTATATTAATCCCGAAATACCGTTTAGCTTAAAAAAAGCCGCTATATTTCCGTTCAACAAGGAAATGCATCAGTTGGTTAGATTTACGAAGGATCTTTCTTTTGAGATTACCGATGTATACGATTTACCTCAAACCGGACGTGTCGGTGTTAAAACAAGCAGGATAGTTCGTGAATCGGAATCAGATGCATCTGAAGAGTATGTGATAAAAAATATTAAACGTATATCGTACGAAATGTTTGATACGCTTATTCTCGGACATTTGGATGAACTGAACAGAATAGCAGGGTACGACATTAGAGATAAAATTACTAAAGAGGCACTGGAAGCAGGCAAGAACGTATACTCATTTGATGATATTGATATTTCATTAAAGGAAAAATACATCCGACAATTTTATCATCCGGATATTAACGCTGAGTGTACGGCAAACAATTTCGGAAAATTATATCAGATAAATGTACCGGTAATCGGAGTATGGGGAACATCTTCGGCACAAGGTAAATTCACACTTCAAATAATCTTACGCAAGCTTTTTTCCGAAGCGGGATATTCAGTCGGAGGAATCGGTTCCGAGCCGCACTCGCTGCTGTTCGGAATGGATTATGTTTTCCCGATGGGTTATGCGTCACCACTCAATTTAGATGATTGGCAGGCTGTATCGATTTTAAATAAAATGGTATTCAGCTTGAATCAAAAAGACGTAATAATCGCGGGTTCACAGGCTAATTCGATACCGATGAACATGTATAATTTATCATCGATTCCCGTCCGAATGTTCAGCTATTTACTCGGAATCAATCCCGATGTTGTTATTCTTAATATCAACCCCGATGACGATATAGATTACATAAGGAATACCGTTAAATACATCGAAGGTGTTGCAGACTGCAAGGTATTGGCATTGGTTATGTTCCCAATGAAGTGCGTTAACGATTGGAGAAAATCCTTTGATATAAAAGAAACAGTCAGTGATAATGAATTTTCTGACACAAGTGAATATTTAAGAGAAAAAATAGGTCTTCCGGTATTCAGGTTAGGCAACAGTGAACACATGAGACTGCTGTATAACCTGATTACAGACTATTTGACATAAAGGAATGATGCATATGAAACAGAATTTCAGTAACATTAAATATGCCTTGCGAAATCAGTGGCTTTGGACGAGAGAAAGGGTTGTTTTAACGTTTGTAAGAGTTCCCATAGCTGTTATAATCTCTTTCTTGACTATGTATTTTCCTGCTTTGATTGTATCGGAGATGGAAAACGGTTTAAATTTTTCACGAATAGTCATTACCATTGCCGCTTATATAGGTATATGGTATTTATTTAATTTATTCGAAAAATATCGTTACAGCCGTTCGGAAAAATACAGATACTATGTTGAGAATATGTATCAGCTGAAGCTGATTGAAAAGCATTGGAGAACGGACTACGAAAAGACGGAAGATCCTAATATAACTCAGGAATATAATATAGCGTACGGTGACGCTACAGGCTATTGTTCCCCCGCTGAAATACTGAATACTGTCGTTGATTTATTACTGAGCCTGCTTGGAATTGTAACGTACAGCGGCGTTATTGTATCATTCTCAATATATTTTATAATCCCTGTTCTTGTATCGGCAGTGGTAACATATATCACAGGCCAATACATGATTAAATATCATGAAAAGCATGCTCGTGACAGTGAATTCTACGACAGAAAAGTATCGTATATCAGAGGATGTGCATCGGATATTAAATCGGCAAAAGAAATAAGGGTCTTTTCTTTATCTGATTGGTTTAAAAGAATATTCAGTATTAATATTGCCGAAAGTTTAAAATTAAACCAAAAGAAAAGAAATGTGTCTTTTAAAATAAATCTCATTAATACTTCTGTGCTGCTGCTGCAAAACATTTTTATTTATACAGTACTGACAATAAGAATTGTAAATAAAGAAATAACCGCTTCGGATTATGTACTTCTTCTCGGCTTGGTTACCGGATTCAGTTCTTGGTTTATAGGCATAATCAACGACTATAATCAATTAATAGGCGATGCTGTTACAATACAGCATTACAGAAACTATCTTGAAATGCCTGACGCTATAACAAACGAAAACGGTAAACATATTGACGGTAAATATACGGTTTCTCCCGAGATAACATTTAAGAATGTCGGATATCAGTATTTAAATGCGGAAAACAAGTTATACAATGACTTTAATATAAAAATTAATTCCGGTGAAAAAATAGCAATAGTAGGAGAAAACGGAGCCGGAAAAACTACCTTAGTAAAGCTTTTATGTGGATTGTATAAACCTCAAAACGGTGAAATATACATTAACGATGAACCTGCAAGTCAAATAGATAAAACCGATTACTTTAATCTGTTTTCGGTAGTATTTCAAGACATGTATTTGCTCCCTATTAAGATAAAGGAGTTTGTCGCATCTACGGATACAAACATATCCGATGAAAAGGTTATTGCCGCACTCGAAAAAGCAGGTTTATATGATAAGGTTAAATCACTTCCCGACGGAATCGAAAATCCTCTTATGAAGGGAGTACAGGAAAACGGTGTTGATTTATCAGGCGGAGAAATACAGAAGCTGATGATTGCCCGTGCATTTTATAAGAATGCACCTATCCTGATTTTCGATGAACCGTCCTCGGCACTGGACCCGATTGCGGAAAAGAATCTGTACGGTTTTATAAATGAAAATACAAAAGACAAGACCGTCATATTTATTTCTCACAGATTAGCCTCAACTAAGTTCTGCGATAGAATAGTTTACTTGGAAAACGGTACTATTGCGGAAAGCGGCTCACACGACGAATTGATGAAGAAAAACGGTAAGTATGCTGAATTGTTCCAGATTCAGAGTAAATACTATAAGAGCGAGAGGTAATTATATGAAAAACGCTAACTCGAGAGCACTTGCTCTTAATTTCTCATTTAACAAAAAATGGCTGCCGATCGTTATTCTTTTTAACTTTTGCGATATTTTCCTTCCTTATTTCGAAATCATACTTTCATCATTGATTCTTGATGAAGTGTACAACGGTGTTAAGTCTGTCAATTATTTCGTATTCTTGGTTATAACATTATTAGCGGGAAATTATATCATAGCAATATTCTCCCACTTGCTTCGCAAGGCATATTATAAGAACTGCGATATACTCGAAAATAACCAAAGCGCATATATAATGAACGCTTCCATGAACTATGATTACGAGGTGTTGGAAAGCGAAGATTACAAAAAACTGAAACGCTCAATTGAGGAAAACGAGAGATACGGTGACGGTCGAAATCTTCTTATGCGTTCATTGCAGGGAATTATTTATGACTGCATGACCTTACTTATCGCCTTATACTTTATCGTCGAACTGGTATACAAACTTGCAACACATGATTTCAGTATAATGTCTGTTATCTTTATTGTATTGATTCTTGCGTTGGCGATTGCAAATGTAAAACTTGCGAAATCATCTCAAGCTAAAGAACTTGAGATGTCTCAGAAGATCGGAGATACTATGAATGATGAGAGCCGATTTGACGATGCGATTGACAGCTATCAAATCGGTAAGGATGTTCGTCTGTACAACCTTGATAATCTGATTTTAAACTTTAAGAAAAGATATTTGTTAGACAATCACTTGAAATGCTTCAAATGGTTTATGGACAATTACTACAAAAACAATATTCCGGTTGACCTGACTTCATTTATAATGAAGCTTGCGATTTATCTGTTCATATTTATTAACATTTCGAACGGAGTATTGCCTGTCGGCAGTATTATCAAATATGTTGGCTTAGTCGAAATGGTAGTATCTGCAGTACGCAGCTTGGTTATGGATTCATCTGCAATAAAGGATAATACACCTTGTGTTGAAAATTATTTAAAGCAATTTGAGTATTCAAGCAAGTCAAATGAAAAAGTTGCTAATGGTGCGGTTATTCCGAAAGAAGCGGAAATCGAATTCAAGGACGTTTCATTCAAATATGAAGGTTCTGATTATATGGCATTAAACCATATAAACTTAAAGATTGACAGTAAAAATTGTTATGCACTTGTCGGCGAGAACGGTTCAGGCAAAACAACATTAGTTAAGCTGTTATGCAGATTGTATCGTCCTACCGAAGGAGAGATTCTCTTGAACGGTACTGATATTTGGAGCTATGATTACGATGAGTACATAAAGCTGATATCACCCGTCTTCCAGGATTTTAAGCTGTTCTCAATGACACTTGGTGAAAACATAGCCCTTTGTGAAAAATATGATGCTTCAAAAGTAAATGATTGTATAGACAGAGTAAATCTGAAAGAGCGTTACTCAGAGATGAAAAACGGTCTCGATACGAATCTGTACAAAGACTTTGATGAAGAGGGTGTAGAGATTTCCGGAGGAGAAGGTCAGAAAATCGCGTTGGCACGAGCATTATATAAAAATTCTGATTTAATGATATTCGATGAGCCGACAGCAGCTCTTGATCCGAGAGCTGAAAGCGAGATTTACAATATGATGAAAAATACTTTGGAAAATCATACGGTTATATTTGTAAGCCACAGATTGTCTTCGTGCATATTCAGCGATAAGATATTTGTGCTTCATCAAGGTTGTCTGGTAGAAGAAGGAACTCATGAAAAGCTGTTGACGAATAAGAACGGTAAATACAGTGAGCTCTGGAACACACAAGCACAAATGTATCAAAACTGATAATCAAAATAAGTAAAGAAAAAGACGTGAGCATCAAAGCTGCCCTGATTCCCAATCGTTAGTTTTTGGTTTGACTTTTGGAAGTCGGGGCACTTTCGGCTCACGTCTTTTTCTTATATTATCTTATATTAAAAGCAAACTATTCGTATTATTTTAAATTACTGTACATGCAGAATCTTTTCATCTGTAGGATAATCTTTCGGCACGCTGAAGCGAATCTCTTCGGAAGAATTTTCCGCTGTAAGGGCAGTATCATTCCATGAAATATCCTCAAACCATAAGTCACCGATAGTGAAATCACTAATCGGGCCTCTGTCGGAATTTTTAATGATTAAGTCGATATAATTCTTAGAAACAGAGGAATTAAGCGTAGCTTCTTTCGCGTGAATATTCTTAAAATGGATGTCACGTACAACACCGCCGTTTTCCATGCATATTGTAATAAGTGGACAATGTGTTACGTAAATCTCAAGATTCTCAAAAGTCATATCAGAATCTGTAATTGACGGATTAGAGCCTTCAATTGATACTGTCGCGCATCCGAGGTGAGATGACCAGTCGGCAAGCGCAAATCCTACCGAGTTGTTGCGCCATGTTACTTCGTTTTGGTCAAAATTCGATTCATATACACAGCCGTATGCAATGCCTTTATCGGTCCAAACAGCGTTATTTTCAAAAACGACATTCTTTGTGCGCAGTGTACCGTCAGATGTGGATTTAACTTCCAATGCGTCATCACCTGTACGTACGAAGCAGCCTGAAACATTAGCATTCTCACAGTCGGAGAGCATTACACCATCGGAATATGTACGATAGCCTATTAAAATAAGATCGCGTATCGTAATGTCTTTGCAGTTTGTAAAACAACATGTCCATGAGTTGGAATTGCAGACATTAAAGCCGGCGAATTCCATATTTTCCATTCGTGTGAATGAGAAGATAACGCCTGCTACTCCTCTCATTGCGACATCAAGTGACGGACGACCGATAATAGTTACGTTTTTGTGTCCCCATGATGAGAACAAACTGCTGTATTTCGGTGAACCATCATCTTTGTATGTCAAAAAGCTTGCACGTAAAAGCGTTCCGGGTTCAAAATATAAAGTAATGTTGTCAGCCTCAATAGAAATGCACTCGATGTAGTATGTACCTTTTTTGAAGTAGTAAAGAGTATTCTGTTGATTGAGAACAGTGTCAGCTCCGGGGTATTCACCGGGTTCAAATTCAATGCGTTTGTATGAGTCAGGAACATTGACAGTTTCCGCAGGTTTAACCATCAGAGTCAGTGGGAAAGCAGAGCCTCCCTTACCGTCTTTTCTATCGAACGTAAAGGTATATGTACCGAAAGCATTGATTTCAGCATGTACATTCTGTCCGTCAACGGTTGCGGTAACGCCGGCACTCTCGGGCAATACAACAGGATTTTCCCTCTCGATATGTGTTGTCATATTGACGTCAAGAGAGAAGCTTCCGTCATCAGAGTAACCTGATACATCAATATAAGCAAATGAATGCGGAGAACGTGTAGTTTTTTCCGTAAAGACCGGTATTTCAGTGCCGTTTACAGTGAGTGTATAGTATGGCGATACTATTATTCCGGGACGGGTATTAGCACCGTTATGCATGTTTACACTGTTTTCATCAATCCAGTCCTCTAAGGAGTCAGGTACATAGTCAGTGTAATCCGCACCGGAAACAGTTAGTGTGGTCTCAGGCACTGCGCTTTCAGTTTCAGCTGTATCTTGTGTTTCATTAACAGCGGTTTCGAGTGCATCATCAGTTTCTTTCTGACAAGCGGTAGTCATTAGAATTCCTCCAAGTAACAATACAAGTAAAATATAGTGTAGGTAATGTATTTTCATTACATCATACCTCCTATTATAAAGTATATCAGTTTATTCGTGCTATGTCAAGTTTTTCTGAACTTGTACGGTTAATTGTACCGTATATCAAGCTCGGAAGAGTACTTCAAAAAAATCGTAAACTATGAGTTTAAAGTTGAATTTACAATAATTATCGGTTTTTATATTGCTATTGTCTCCATATTAGTGTATAAATATACTGTAGTGATAAACAGATAAATTATTATAACGATTTCCAAGAACTAATCATATTTTAGAATAATCGGAGGTTGACCAAATGGCTGATATGAAGCAAATTTATAATTTTGCTGTTAAATGGTGTGAAAAATTCGAAAACCCCAACACCGATTATATAGAACTCGTAGATCATTACATGTCAGATGAATGTGATGCTCTGGGCTTTAAAATGGACTGCGGTCGTGCCTTTTCCGAAAAATACGGAAAAGCAGTAGACAATTCGGAAGCTCTCGAGAAAATTATCGACCAAGTTGACGATATCTCTTTGCTTGGCTCCGCAATATATTCGGCTTGGCGTTATTTCAACCATTGGGCATATGATGGTGCCGAAATTCTAGATCGGAATAACAGAAAATGGTTTATTATTGCGCTTACGCGACTCAAAGAACTTTCTGCAATTCAAAACGAGGGGGAGTATACCATAATTCTTTTGCCTGAATTTGCCGCATTGAAATCCGATGTTGAAAAATTACGTACGGAAATTTCCATGCTGTTGCTTGAAAAAGATGAATTGCGGTTTGTTGTTTGCAAAAATATAGAAACAGCATATATGCTCGCTCTCGGAAACCTTGAGTACAAAGCATTTGAGCTAAACTGTGAGGTACTGCGGATTAAACGAAAAATAACCATCATTCAAGCTATTAAAAACCGTCAGGAAAAGATAGTAATGTCAGATATTGAGAGAAAGCTTGATGAAGAGTTTGCGGAATATAAGCAACAGCTTAATAATCAAATAGACAAGATGAACAAAGCAATCGAATACAGCAAGGCAAGCCCTCTCACAGAGGAGGAAACAAAAGAACTAAAGAAACTTTATCGTAACATAGTAAAAGCTCTTCATCCGGATTTGCATCCCGATGTTACTACAGCGCAGAACAGATTGTTTCTAAATGCGGTACAGGCATACAAAAACGGTGACCTTGACACATTGCGCATTATAAGTGAAATGACAGTGAAACCGCTTGATTTCAAACAAAGTGAAAATGATTTGACTTTTTTAAAACAGGAAAAAGAGAGGCTTGTCAAAAGCCTTAAACTTATCGATGAGCAAATAAAAAGTATAAAATCCGTGTATCCGTACACAATGAAGGATTTGGTTAATGACTCTAAGCAAATAGACGAAAAGAAAGCCGAACTTAATAAAACGATAGAAGAGCTGCGAGAAGTATATGACATATATGCAGCACGGCTTAAAGAAATTTTGAGGTAATAACATGAGCAACATTTTAGAGAGCAACAGTGGAGGACTTATCAGTCTGCTCCACGGCAAAAACGGCGAGCTTACAATAACAAAACCCTTTGAGCAGGATATTTTTCTGTTTGACACTTACGTTGCTGGAACTACCCACATTGAAGGTATTGAGGAATTAGCGGAACACCTGAATATAGACGATAAATTGAATTTCTTCCGCGAACCTGATAACAATTATGACCATAAAGCCATAGTAATAAAGAATGATGATGGAATCAAAATCGGATATGTACCGAAAGATGATAATGTTGTTTTTTCGCGTCTTATGGATGCCGGAAAACTGCTTTTCGGAAAAATTACCGCTAAAGAAATCAAAGGCAAATGGGTGAAAATCAACATCGGCATTTATCTGCATGAGTAGGTAATTAATCTTTACATTAATGTGAGCCGACATCGGTTTTATTTAAAAGAATACAAAAAAAGTGGGAATGGATTTTGATATGTATCTCCCGTGCCGCATGTCAGGTATTCGGGTACATATATCCATTCCCACTTGTATTTTTCTCTTTCTATAAAACAATACGCAATTTATTTCCGCTTCTCTTTGTTAAATGAATAGGAACAACGGTTTGAACACCGTCAACATCAACTATGCAGTCATACTTACCGTAGAAACCGCGGAATGATGCATGTCCGTCAGGTGCATCAATCTTTTCGTCAGTGTGCCATGTCTCGTGAAATAGTTTATGAAGCGCATTAAGTGCAGGCTTGGGAGTCATATCAAATCTGACCAAACCGCCGCGGAAATAATTTTCACCTGAATTCATATCACCTTGAGGTGCAAATGCCGCATATCCGTCAACAACATTCCAATAAATGCAAGCTTCCATTGAGGGATTGCCGAACCAAATCTTCATGAGATAAGTAAGAATTTCCGCTTGCAGCTCTTCGTCCTCATAATTGTCGGTATAACAGGGAATTGTAATTTCCGTTATTTGCTGCGGTATTCCGAGTTTTGCGTATGTTTCCATGACATTCCAAAGGTGATAAGGGTTATAATACGGTTTTGTTTCACGTTCTTCGTTTTCGGCACGATTAAACATATGAAATTGCATTCCGAGTGCATCAATCGGTGCTCCGCGGTAAAGTGCTCGTTCGATTTGCGCGTAATACTGCCCGCGCTGCCAGCAGAATGCACTTGTCCACGCATGTGATGCTTCGTTTATTATTAATTCGTTGTTTGGCAGATATCTGCGTGCACAATTAAAGCTCCATTCAACAACATCAGGATCTGTGAAAAACTGAGTACTCTTACGTCCTTGATTAAATACATCATATTTCCCGCAGAACAGCTCGTTTGTTACTTCCCATCCGGGTATTATATCACGGTAACGTTCCGCACATTCACGAATTCTTTTTTCGAGAGCTCGTTTAACACTGTCTACATCATCGGGTACCCAAAACGGCGTCCAAACATCATAGTTAAGACAATGACATTTCGGTGTGATTCCGTTCTCCGCACAGTATTCTACACATAAATCGGGTGACGGACGTCGATAAATACGGGGTGAATCCTTAGTAAATCTCGGCTTTCCTTCAATAGGTTCGAGATCACTCCAGTAAAACGGAACTGTTGCCAAATTAAATGTTTCGGCAAAAAGCTTGCGATAAATCGCATTTTTTTCAGCGGATTCAAATTCGTCAAGCATAAAGATGTTAGCTCCAAGCTTGAAATCATGATCGCGCAAAATAACATGCACATGTGCGTTATTTATCGGTTCGCCTGACTTGTTTACGATAGTGATTTCTCCGTTTCCCGTTCGGTCATAACGGATAGTGTGTGAAAGTCGGCTGTCTATTTCTTCTTCAGCTTCACGAAATTTACTGAGAAGAATATCTGCTCTTTTTGACATATGATTTTAACCTCCATGTATGTTTTACCCGAAATTTTTATGTTTACATTATAGCGTATTTGAGATATAATGTACAGTATTTTTTGAAAAAATTAATCGAAATCGTTTTTTAATACAAGCATATTTCAATAATGCTTGACTTTGCATGTGCTTTATGATATTATTTTCTTGAACTTATATATGTATTACATAAAAATAAGAAAGGAATTAAATATGCGTCATTTCACATTAAATTCATCCGGTATGATTGATTTCGGCGATGATAAGCATACGTTTATAAAATCATCTCCTATAGGTGTATTGACAAGAGATGGTAATGCGTATCTTCCGATTTCGGCTTCATTCGACGGCAAGACTGCGAATGTGCAGTATGAATGCGGAAGCTGTACATTTTCGATAGAGAATTGCGGTGAGTATTATAAGCTGAAAATTCTTTCTGTTCCCGCTGATTCTGAAAGTTTTATATTCGGTCCTTATTTTACAGGTGCAGTCTCTTTCGGTGAAATCCTCGGTGCGGGATGGTATGACGATGGTTCTGTTTCATGTATACAGTCACTCATGCCCAAGGTAGCAGGCGGTGTTAAAAGCGATATTAAGAATGACAATACAGGCTTGTCTCTTTCACGTCTCTGCACAGCAGCGGCATCAAATAATGGACATGTTTCTTTGCAATGTACTGTACTTAATCTCAGCAAAGAAGGATTATTTGACTTCAATGGTATGACAAATGCTATCCGTAATGCTGTTCCCGGAGAAGACGGAATGTTAGAGAACGCAGCTGTCGCTTTAATCGGAGCAGAAAATGCGGATGAACTCTTACAGATTATTAGCAATATGGAAATAGCGGAAGGAATGCCGCACCCGACATATAAAGGTTGTTATGCGAAAACCGACCGACGTGTTTCATCGTATTACCTGATTTTCAGCGGCTCTGGAATGACGGATGATGAGCGTATTGATATGGCAAAACGTGCGGGAATTAACTGTGTATATTTTTCGGATGTTTTCGGAAGTTGGGGTCATTTCACACTGAATGAAAGTGCATATCCCGGCGGATATCAGACATTAAAAAAATTGTCAGACAAAGCTGACGCGTGCGACGTAACAGTAGGCGCGCATACGCTCAGCAATTTTATCACTACTAACGATCCATACGTAACACCGATTCCGCATAAAAAGCTGCTTGTTATGGATAAGACAACACTTACTAAAGATATCGGAATCGGCGATAAAGAACTTTTTATAGCGGATGAAAACAATTACTGCAAAAAAAATACCCTTAACGCATTGCGTATAGGAGACGAAATAATTAACTTCAAATCATACGATTCAGAACGCAGTTGTTTAACAGAATGCACACGCGGAGCATACGGTACAACAGCAACTGAACATAAATGCGGAGACATTGTCGAAAGACTATGGGATCACGGATATCATACACTATTCCCGAATATTGAACTGCAGACCGAAATGGCAGACAATATTGCCAAGGCAATTAAAGAATGCGGTATTCGCCGCATGAGCTTTGACGGACTTGAAGGCTGTACTTACACAGGAGACGGTGAATATTCGGTATCTGAATTTGTTCGTCGGGTATACGAAAAAGTAGGCAGTGATTTAATTTGTGACGCCAGCAGAACCAGTCATTATCTATGGCATGCGCTTTCATATTGCAACTGGGGTGAACCATGGTATGATGACGTACGTCGAGGCGGAATGTATAATTATCGTGCAAACCACATACCGTACTTTAAACGCAACCTGATTCCGCTTATGTTGGGATGGTATTGCTTATATTTGAACAGTGGACGATATGAAGCAACAACTCCCGAAAATATGGAATTTATACTTTCACGTTCTGCGGCATTTGATGCAGGTCTCGCGCTAAGTGTGGACTCGAGTGTTGTAAAGAATCATGGTAAATTCGGAGAATATCTTGACCTTGCCAAATTATGGGGAGAATTCCGTTTGAAAGCAGATATTCCGATGGATGTCAAAGAAGAACTGCAGCGTGAAAACAGTAACTGGCATCTTGATAAGATAGAAAACGGTTGGAAATTAACATCGTTAACAGTACGTACACGTGACCTTGATTATTGCGATCGTGTAATTAAAACCGAAGCAGGTCAAATAGATCATAATGTTTCGGACGAGGTTATATCGTCCATGCGTCAGCATTCATCCAATGTTGTTATGGATATACCTGCTGATGAAAAGAACGAATCGCTGCGTTTCAGAATTCGTGTAGGTGAGCCCGGACACGGCAAAATGAAAAACCTTGAGTTTAAAAACCTTAAGTTTGAATTCACAGCCGACGGCGGCGACTACTTGGTTTATGAAGGTGGATTGGATTTATTCCACTATGATAAAAACTTCAATCTGATTGAAACTGTACACAGCAATACAGGCGAGCCTGTAATCTTTAAAGGCCTGAATTTCATTACAATGAATTATTCAACAGACGAAGATGACACTGCACGCTATACGTTGACTGAATTCAGAAGAAATCACGAATACTTGATTTACAGATAATACGTAATTCAACAAGAAAAAGGATGGCAATTGCCATCCTTTTTAGATTGAGAGAAATACACGATGTATTCGTGATTATTATCCTTCGACTTCGAATTTGTTCCAACCTGCACGATTATAGTCACCTTCCGCATCATAAACACGCCTCAGTATGCATGCGCGTTCGGTAGGTAAATCCGAAACTTGTTTGTCTTGCCATAAATATTCTGATGCAATAAAGATTTTCTGTAAATAAGCAGGCAAATGATCCCATGTCGTGAGAAGTACACCCATTACATCCATATTCTGTGCGTTTTTAGACAGAAAAGATATATTTCGCATGTCATCCCAAGGTGAAAGCAGAACATCGAATCCAAGTGAACGTAAATACTGTGCGGTCGGATTTGTGCCGGAAACATATCCGTATTGCCAGTCTGCCATTATAATTTTTCTGTTAAGAAGCGGAAGTGCCAGGGAAGTATCTCTGTATTCTCCATTTGCTACAACATAATTTCCGGACGGAATTTTGTCTCTGAAATCCTCATTGCGAACAAACATATCATGCCATATAATCGGACGACGTCCGCATGCCAAAAGATCATCGGCAAGACGATTTGTGTATTCGGCAAGTAATTCATGAGGTACTCTCTTACGGCATGTAGGGCATGTAGCGAATGAATATGCCTCATCAAAACCGAGATGAAAATATGAGCCTTCACCGCAGATGTCAATCATTTCGGCACGCATTTCGGACAGTAAGTGATAAGTATCGGGATTGGATGAACACCATGTCCAACCGTCAGGCTCGAATATTAATGAAAGCCGCGGATCACTGTCTAAGACAACGTGACGTCCATAGCAGGAACGGGAAGAGGCCGCATGTCCGAAGTGGTTAATCATGGGAATTATTTCAAGTTTATAGCTGTGAGCCAGTCGAACGAGATGTTCAATTTCTGAGCGAGTCCATTTGCTGTCTCTCCAGTGTAATGAAGATAAGGAACGATATGGAAATGTGCCCCAAAATTCCAACACGACATGAGTCAAATGCAGAAAACCTGCGAGATGAATTGCTTTTTCTATTGTGTGACGTTCGCTTTCCGGAAACACACAAATGTGTATTGCTCTGAAATTAACTTTAGGTTCGTCGACGATGTCACACGATGAAACAACAAATGATTCACTTCCGTAATTCAATGATACAGGTACGATTAACTGTAAAAGAATCATGAATCCGTCGATAAACGCTTTTTCAGAACCGCCGCAAAGAGCAACTCCGTTTTTGTCAGCATGCAGTCTATAGGATTTAGCATTAATTTCGGAGAAATTGAAGCAGTTGTTTCCTATATATCCTTTGTATTGTGAGTTGCCGCAATTATCAACGGTAATTGAGAGGGAAGAGGCGCTGCAGGTAAAACGTTTCCATAAATCTGTAATTCTGCTGCAAATCTCAGCACTTGGATTGAACGATAAAACAAGTGTTTCGTGACTGCCGAAAGAGAACTGCTCACTATCATTTTCGGTAAATGAATAGGGTGTCGGGTATAATTGAGTAAGATACATAAATACCTCCTGAAACGATATGCATTTTTGTTCATTATACAGTTTCGATGAAATAAAATCAAGTAGTAAACATTATTTTAACCAAATTGATGATATGGATATGATTATCTTAATGCACAAAACGATTTCGATATAATAATGAATATTGGATTGAATAAAAATGAACGGCTACGATGTTATCATTTATAGATAAACAAAAAATGCTGTAAGCAAGAATTAACTTGACTTACAGCATTTTTTACTTTAATCTCTTATGAGCTCATAACTGCCGCTTTTAAGAATATCTATGAGTTGTTGTTCGCTCGTTATCGGAACATCTGTTAATATGCCGCCGCGAGGTTGGTGATCGGGATCGTGATGGTCTGTACCAGAAGTTTTAATTTTACAATATTTTTCAGCCCACGCATAGGCAATATCGTTATTTGAATTGTGTCCCGGATGTCCGTTGAATACTTCGATGCCGTCTACATAATCCGGATTTACAACAGTCATACCGTAACGAAAAGGATGAGCCTGTATTGTGAGAATACCTTTTTCTCTGGCAATCTGTGTAAAATTCTTTATTCCGACTGTCAGTATGTCTTTGTTTGAGAGAAGAAAATCTTTGTCATAGCCATACACAAGGTAGTCGTTAGAGTTTTGAACAAAACGAAATTCCAATCCCATAAGAATATTCAGTCTGCCGTTTGAAGCCTGTTTGAGAAACTCAAGAGCATGGTATCTCTTTTCCACTTTAGCTTCCCAATTATCCGCGTCACCCGATGAAGGTGAGAAATGATTGGTTAAAAACACGGTAGTATATCCTGCTTTTAAATACTTCTCAGCTATACCTTCAGCAGTTTCGTGCGCACAGCCACTGGCATCTTTGCTGTGGCAGTGTAATTCGGTTTTGTATTTCATCATTTTTCGATAAGAACAGTCTTGATTTCAAACGGGGTGAATCTGAGTGAAATCTCGCCGTTTACTATCTCGAGCTCTTCCTCTTTCTCTTCAAGCATATTGGTAAGGTAAGCTTTTTTAGCACCGGCTACATTGAGCTTGCATGCAGCATGGTTGCGTTCTGCTTCGTAAAGACGAAGTACATATGCATTGTCGATTTCTTCTGCATTCTTTACAGCTTCACAAATAATACCGGAATTTGAAAGAGTGAACAGCTTATTTGCATTATATGCGCCTTCAACTTCAACGGGAGTGTAGTTGAATTCGTATGCAGGCTGTATTACACTTTCAGCATCAAATGCTCCGATGTGCGGGAGAAGTGAATACTTCATTGTTTGTACGCCGATATCTGTGAACGGATCGGGACGAGAGCCGCCTTTGTGGAGTGTCAGTCTCATATCGGACTGTTCTGCGGACATACCATACTTACAATCGTTAAGAATTGCAACACCGTAATGTGTTTCAGACATGTCAGACCACTTATGGTTGCATACTTCGAACTTAGCCTCTTCAATTGTATTGTTGCGAGTTGTAGGTCTGTCAATGTGACCGAACTGAATTTCGTTCTTAACGAATGCAGATCTGATGCTTACATCAAAACCTGCCTTCAACATTGCATGACGTTCCTTCCAATCAAGCTTTGTTTCAAAGTCGATTCTGCGGTTTCCCGAATAGAATACAGTATCAACTACAGCTGAGGATTCTCTGCCGAGCTTATATGTATTTCTTACACGGTATTCAACTTCTCCGTCAGATACTACTTCATGTGAAACAACTGAAGTTACAGGTGACATCTTCATGAATACATCGTTATCGACATCCCAGTTATCCCATGATCTCGGGAAATCTTCGCCGAACCAAAGTGTGCCGAGCGAAGCGCCGGAGAGATTTCTAACTTCGCGGTCAGCCTGAATATCATAAAGCGAAGAAATATATCCGTTTTCATCGAACTCAACACGATAATAAGGAGTCGTGAGAGTATTTCCGTTTGCAGTAAATGCGCTCTTATTTGATTCAGCGGCTGCTGTCTTTTCAAATACAACACCGGAGTTTGCGGGGATGTTAATAGCAAATGCTGTCTTTGTATTGCCGTCAAAATCTGTATATGTCTGAGTTGTATGATTCTTAATTCCGATTTCGCCGTCAAGAACAGCTATATCATTTCTGTCAAAGGAAAGTGTATTAACAAGTGAGAACTTATTGTCGCAATTATCGGAGAGTTTAACAACATATTTCTTTGTTTCGGACTTTACATCGTCAATGAGCTTGTCCATCTCGGGTAATTCAAGTTCATAAACCTTGGGAATGCAAGTACCGGGAAGAATATCATGGAACTGGTTCTTAAGAAGAACTTTGTAATATTCATCATGATTTTCGTTTGTTTTTTCACCTGAAAGTACATTCATGAACTCGAAATCATGAAGAGCAACTTCAGCTTTTCTGTTGTGTTTCTTTACTTCATGCATCTTGGTAAGTGTTCCGCGATGCAGTTCAAGGTAAAGTTCACCGTCATAAAGCGGGAGCTTGTCTTTCTTTTCTTCAACCTTATGCATGAATGAGCTGATTGTTGTTTCTTCAATCTTCGGCATGCCGTCGAGGTCTTTTGTTCTGTTAAGGAACTCAAGCATAGCGGGAGTAGGTCCGCCGCCGCCGTCTCCGAAGCCGTAAGCGGCAAGTCTCATGTCACATGAGCTCTTATCGGTGTTATCGTGGATTACTCCGTTAAGAGATTCAACATTAGGTGTGAAGTGAGTACGATTGAGGTGTGTAATTACTTCCGAACCGTCGATTCCGCGCCATATAAATGTATCGGCAGGGAAGTGGTTAAGGTCATTCCAGCTTAATTTAGTGGTATAGAAATATTTTACTCCTGATTTGAGCATAATCTGCGGTATTGCGGCATTATAACCGAATGTATCGGGGAGCCAGAATGAATCAGAACGATAGCCTAAATACTTTTCGGTGAATTTCTGTCCGTATAAGAACTGACGAACCATAGCTTCACCGCCGGTTATGTTGCAGTCGCATTCTACCCAAACTCCGCCGTTGGGTTCATATCTACCCTCAGCAACTCTCTTTTTGATATTTTCGAAAATGGAAGGATAATATCTTCTCATCCAATCAAGGTGAAGTGCAGATGACTGAATGAATGTATAGTTCGGATAAATATCCATTAATGTGAGTGCTTCCGAATAGGTTCTGGCACATTTTCTGATTGTCTCTGAAACAGGCCAAAGCCATGCGGTATCCATATGGGAGTGTCCTATTACACCGAGATAACCTCTTGAACGGTCTCCTGTGCCTTTTTCAAGAGCGGGAGCAAGGCATTCGGATACTTTTTTGCATGACTCGTGTATTTCATCATCAGATGCGCATCTGATATCCTGAATGAGGTACGGGAAAGCATCGAAAAGCGCCTGGTGAGCTTTCATTGATGCATAGTTATCAGACGGAAGCTTAGCCAATTGGAGAACTGTGGCTACATCGAATACGAAATCGTTTATTACCTGATCGAGAACGACAAGCTTTATTCCTTCATATGTGAGGGTATAATCATCTTTGGCATTCTCATCACGCATATATGAGTCATAAGGTGCGCAGCCGAAATCGGTATGACCGGCATAGCATTCAAAAGAAAGCTCGTACTTTTCGCCTGCCTTAGCGGATGCGGAAAGAATCATACAGCTGTGCTCACCGCCGATGAAACGGTTGGTAGAGTTAATCATACCTGTAGGAACTCCGTTCTTGAAGCAGAGAATTTCTCTTGCACGTCCGGTGGGGAAAGCTCCGATAAGCTTACCTTCGCATTCTTCGGGAACAGTAACCTCGCAGCTGAGCCACATATTGCCGTATTCCTCACCCCACTTGTCACCCTTTTTAATAGGATGCATTTCGGAAGCCTTAGGAGGAACACGGAAGTGTTCTTTTGTTTCGAGTGCAAGCACGTTTTCAATGTCTAAAACAGGCTTGTAAATCTTTTCCGCATAGTAATTCAGAACTGATTCGAATTTACCATGCGTTCTGTTGATGTAGTTGGTATTGTTCATGTTTTTCTCCTTTGAAAAAAGATTAACAAATTACAATTCATTATATCACATAAATTAAGTATTATCAAGTACTTGTTGTCAGTTAATTGCATCCCTCGGTGCTGTCAACTAAGGCGTTTTGCGAGCTTACGTACCGCTTTTTCTATTGCCCATGCTGTATTCTCACCGGCGGAGTTTGTCTCTTCGTAATGATTTTCGTCGTTGTGGTCGCGTGGCGGAGTTGTAAGGTATGGGGCGTTTTCGTCTAAAAGAAAGTCTGACGGCGGAACAATGTAACCTATTTCATCGTCGCAAAGTCCTATGACGAGTAAATCGTCTCCGAGAATATCAGTCAGCGGTACGGGATCCTCTTTATCCTTATTGACCGGTACAAATGTCGAATCAGTGCCATAGACTAACTCGGGGAATATTTCACCGGGCAGAAGCAGGACTTTTTTATCCCCTATCTTGAGCAGTGATACTGTGGTGTGAATACTCACATTACCGAACATTGATGTTACTTTGTTTTCAAGTACTCCCAAGAACTTCATACCGCGAAAGAGAGTATTGTCGCATGGAACAGTTACATTTTCGGTATAGATTGTTATTGTGCTGTCAAGAAGTGTTTCTGTATCGCTTGATAAAATACGTTCTGCAATTGCCTCTCCGGTTAATCGACAGTTTTCCATCGAATCCTCGGCAAGTGTAACAGTCCGCAATAATCCTCCGATAGCACCGGGAAAATAAAGAGTTCTTCCGCCAGTCTTTTCTGAAATTGTTTTAGCAATGTACGCCGGAAAGTCAGCACTGATTTTAGTGTTTTCACCGCCGAGAGATTCAGCATGTGAAGGGAACAGAAGCAAGCGTGTGTCGACGCTTCCATCATCAGGTACGAAACGGAATATATAGGCGTTTCCATCGTAAACTATCGGTTTGCGGGTATCCTCAATCATGTCTGTGCAGTCAACGGATGAAAAATAGAATTTTCCGCTGCGCATGTCGTCATAAGCATATCGTCCTGCCGCTGCTGCTGCTTTTTTCAATGATTCCATATCATGCTCGTTTTTCCCGTCTACACCTGTCAAGCCCCAGAGCCCAAGTGTATCGGTACCTGCGTGATTGTGCGTAGAGATTATGTGAATCTCAGCGTGCTCAGGTAGCTCATCAAGAATGCAGTCACGCAAATCATCGACTGTCCCAGAGGCTAATGCTATGCAGTCCACAGAAAGAAGCATGTATAACTTATTTCCTTGTCGAATGCTGACAGCTTTTACTTTCAGTACATCGGCAATTCCGTCTGCAGCAAGTCCGCTCTTAAATCCCGCAACATATCTTGTCTCATTTTCATCAAGGATAATATCAGCCTCTCCTTCGCCGAGCAGCAAAATATCGTTCTTTTGAGATGCACATCCTATACAGCAAATCGGAATAAGATTACATAAAAACATAAGCATGAGACATCGCTTAAGCATAACAAACCTCCGCAGTAATTAATCAATAATCGATAAACATCCGAATAGAGCTTTTATTGCGCAAAGCTGTAATACGATTTTACAGTATACCGCTATTTAAAATTTGTATAACAACCTGTGCGGCTGTGTAAATTGGTATTGAGTTGACATTCATTGTGCATATCATGACAGAATACCAAATCGGTTGGAAAAGAATTAAAGCCGCTGCTCTTAATGCTGTGGTTTTGTTGCATACACGATACCATAACAGACAATCGAGAACAAGAAGAATTATTCCGAAAAACAGTGACGGAATATATTCAGCGTCTGAAAGCTGAGCGAAAATAGAAGAGAAAGGATCGGGCAATACATCTGTGAGATTTATTATCGTATATACCGCGAGAAAAAATAATAGAACAAAAGAAACAACAGAGGCAGTCAGAGCAATTATAACCTGAATTACAGACTTTTTCATGTTTTCACCATATATTATATTGTTGTGTGTTTTACATTAACAATATTGTCTATATTATAATTGTAGCATACGGCTGCTTGAGTGTCAAGCGATAATTATGCTCAGCTGCAGCTTTTATTTAACCTGAAAAATAAGCTTGCTCGCAATTTACCGGGGTATTTATAACGTTATATCTTTGTTTATTAGGTTTCAAAAAATTAATAATAAGCATTTGAAATAATATTAAGTAGAGTATATAATATCATATGATTGACTATAATTATAAATTACAGAATTCCGAGAGTACTATTTGATAAACAGCATTCTAATTCTCTCGAAATTACTTCATAATATACGGTGGAAAAAATGAAATATAAAGCAGCAATATTCGATCTTGACGGAACACTTTTGAACACTCTTGAGGATTTATGGAGTGCTGTGAATCATACAATGGATAAATACGGATATCCTCACAGAACTATACAAGAGGTTCGTTCGTTTGTGGGAAACGGTGTGGACAGACTTATTATGCTTTGCTTACCGAACGGAAGCGACGACAAGTATTTTGAGGATGCGAAGCTTGAATACCGCAGATATTACGCAGAGCATTCAGAAGAAAAAACCAAGCCTTATGACGGAATAATCGACATGATAGATTCTCTTGAAAATTGCGGAATCAAGACAGCCGTAGTATCAAATAAAATACACATAGCAACCGTAGATCTTTGTAAAAAATACTTTCCGAATATAAAAAATGTTTGCGGCGAGAGGGAAAGTGAAGGAATACGGCGCAAACCTAATCCTGACATGGTTATTGAATCAGCAAGGCTGCTTGGTGTTTCGTTAAAAGATACCGTTTATATAGGTGATTCCGAGGTTGACATAGAAACTTCAAGAAGAGCGGAAGTTGACTGTATATCCGTGCTTTGGGGATTCCGTGACAGAGATTATTTGGAGAGTGTAGGCGGAAAAGTATTTGCCGAGAAGCCGGCGGATATTATCCGTATTATTTGCGAAAAATAAAAAGCCAATTGTATTCGAATTAGCTTGATAACATCATGATAAAATGTTATAATAGATTAGCAATCAAGATTTGAGCTTTGTTATGCAGTCAGAGGTTTTTGGATGGTTTTTTCGAACATTTTTTTCCTGTATGTTTTTTTACCTGCTTTATTCATAGCGTATTTTATTATAAAAAACGATGCGTATAGACGTGCGGTTTTAATAGCCTTCTCACTTGTTTTTTACGCATGGGGAGAACCTGTATACGTTTTTCTCATGATAGGCTTAGTGTTAGCTGACTATCTATTCGGACTGCTGATAGATCATACAAGGCAGATTTGGCTGCGCAAGTTTTGGTTGTGCATAGCCGTTATATCAAACCTCAGCATACTCGGCGTTTATAAGTACCTTGGCTTTATTACGGAAACAATGAATATTATATTCAATGTAACTATTCCCGTAGTGAAGCTTGCTATGCCGATAGGCATCAGCTTCTTTACATTTCAGACGATGTCGTATGTTATAGATGTGTACCGCGGTGATGCCGATGTACAGAAATCATTCTTTAAGCTTCTTCTCTACGTATCGTTCTTTCCTCAGCTTGTTGCAGGTCCTATAGTCAGATATAAGGATATAGAAATGCAGTTGTCTGACAGAAGTGTTACTCTCGATAAAATCAATGACGGTTTATTTCGCTTTTCGGTAGGGCTTGTAAAAAAAGTTCTGATTGCCGATTGCTGTGACACGGCAATAACATCATTGCTTAGCTTGACGGATGTTACATTTGCAGGCAGATGGGCGGCGGCTGTTTTTTACACGCTGCAGTTGTACTTCGACTTTTCGGGTTATTCGGATATGGCAATAGGTCTCGGTAAAATGTTCGGGTTTGAGTTTCTCGAGAACTTTAATTATCCGCTTATTTCCAAAAGCGCAACCGAGTTCTGGAGAAGATGGCATATGTCACTCGGAACATTTTTCAGAGATTACGTATACATTCCGCTCGGCGGAAATCGTCATGACCAGCAAAGAAACATTCTTGTTGTATGGTTCCTTACAGGACTGTGGCATGGCGCATCATGGAATTTTATCATTTGGGGTTTGTATTACGGATTCCTGCTTATGTGGGAAAAAAAGCATTACTTAAAGAAAATAGAGAAGATGCCAAAAGCGGTGTCTTTTATCGTATCGCATATATATACAATATTTATAACCGTGTTTGGATTTGCGATATTCTATTTTGATACCGATTTGTTTAAAAATCTCGGTTATCTTTTAGGAATCGGATGTCAATCGGTAAATGATATATTTACGACATCGGTAATTGCCGGAAATGCTTATTTGCTTATAGCTGCCTGCGTCTTTTCGATTCCGATAATACCTTATGCTTGGAACTGGGTTAAAAATCATATAAATATCAGTTATACTCTTGAGAGAATACTGAAAACCGTAATTGTTATTACATTCATTGCGGTATCTACAGTAAGACTTGTTGGCGACACATACAGTGCTTTCCTGTATTTCAGATTCTGATGCGCCCGTATGATTTGAAAGGACATTAATAATAATGAAAAAGAAGAGAAACAAAGTTGTCGATATAATATGCGTGTCACTCGTTGCGTTGATATTCGGCAGTATTGCACTGCTGAATATCATCCAGAAGGATCGACCTACAGAATCGTTAGCCGAAAACCGAAAGCTTGCCGAAATGCCTGAGTTTTCCTGGCAAACTCTCATTGACGGTTCGTATTTTGCCGGAGTTGCATCGTTTATTTCGGATACTTTTATCGATAGAGACAACCTTGTAAATGCATCTAAGGAACTCGATACATTAAAAGGGTATGATTATTCAATCGACGGCAATGATAATTTTGCTTTGCTGAGTCCAGTGGAAACAAATGCAGATGAAAGCGAACATGCGGAATTAACGGACAAGTTGAATGAAGCGATTGATAATCTCAATAATACAGAAACAGAAGTCGAATCCGAAACAGAGAGAGAAACCGAAGGTACAATAGTAACCGGAGGTGAAATTGTTGACGAAACGACCCCTGAAGAAGTAACATCTGCAGAAACCGAAACAGAAAACAACAGTGAAGTAAATACAGACGAAACATCTGCGAAGGCAGAAGACACTGTGGATACCGCAGTTGAAACAACATCGGAAACCCAGCCAAAGGTTACATCTATTAATCTTTCAAAGACTACGCTAAAATTAACTGTAGGAAGCGGTTCTGTTATTTATGCGACTGTTGACACTGATTCAGAGAACGGAGCAACTGTTAAGTGGTCTATTTCGGATAAAAACATAGCCACACTGTCTGTTAATGAATCGGGAGGAATCAATGTTAAAGGAGTGACTCCCGGAAAAGCAACATTGACATGCTCATATAATGACGATATAAAAGAAACATGTCAGATTGAGGTAACTGAAATTACCGCCGTTACTCAGCAGCAAAACGATTTGCATGCCGATTTCTTGGCAAGCGGACTGTTTATATACGGAGACGCTGTATATACGCAGGCATGGTACAGCGATTCTGCCGCCGAGGTATATGCGCAAACCGTTGCATACTATAAAAAGCTGTTCGGAGATAAAACAAGAGTAAGTGTTGTCGTAGCACCTGTTTCTGCTATGGTTGTCGACAACGAGGAAGTTCGTTCTAAAATCGAAGATCAAGATGAAATGATACAAAAAATCGGAGCACATATGGATTCAAATATAAACTTTGTAAATCCGTATGCAGAAATGTACGAGCATCATAATGAGTATCTGTTCTTCAAGAGCGACCACCATTGGACACAGAGAGGAGCGTATTACGCGTATAAAGCATTCTGTGAGTCAATAGGAGATGAAGTAACTCCGCTTGATGATTTCAATTATGAAATTCGCAATGACAGCTACAGCGGAAGCTTGTACAGTTGGACTAATGATGCACGTGTTAAGAATTTTATAGACTTTATTGAGGTTTTCGAACCGACAAAGTCTCATAGTATGACAGTAACCTCATCTACAGGTACAACGTACAGCTATAATACATCAATAGTTCCCACAAATAAAACTTATGTCACATTTATTGCGGGTGATAATCCGTATACTGTAATTAACGTACCCGATAATCCTCAGGATAAGAGCATATTGGTACTCAAGGATTCTTTCGGAAACGCATTTGTTCCGTTCCTTTGCCAGAATTACGGAAACATTATAGTAGTAGACGTACGTTATTCTAACTTTAATATTTACGAACAGCTTAAGGATTACGGACTCAGTGATATTTTATTTGTCAACAATGTTCAGGCTATAACCGCTTCATGGGCGAAAATGTATCTTGCGGCGGTAGGAGTAAATTAAATATTTAAAGATCGGAGATGAAAAAATGAAACTTGGCATTATTAACGGATGGGATGAAAGCAGCTTCGACTATGTAGCTAAGCTTGGATTGCATGCTGTTGAATTTTGCTGCAACCATAATTATGACAGCATGGAAATTGCAGGACATACCGATGAAATACTCGGCTACAGTAAAAAATACGATGTTGCTATAGGCTCAATAGGACGTTGGGGACAGCAGAGAATCGATGAGAACGGAAATATTATTGATTCTGCATTGCAGCACGACAAAAATCTGATTGATGCTGCATCAAAATTAAACTGTCCCGTATTTAATTGCGGATGCAATTACACCGAAAAAAAGACTTATCTTGAAAACTGCGAAATAGCTATTAATTATTTCAGAACACTTCTCGATTATGCAAAGGGAAAAAATGTAAAAATCGCAGTTTACAATTGTGATTGGGCAAACTTTGTATATAACGAAAAAGCATGGGAAATTATTATGCCCGCACTGCCGGAACTCGGCATTAAATATGATACTTCTCATTGCCTCGGAAGACACGGTGATTATTTGAGTGAAATGAGAAAATGGGGCAAGAGAATTTATCATTTCCATCTTAAAGGATCGCTGTATATTGACGGACAACATTATGATGATCCGCCTATCGGACTTGACCAAACCAATTGGGGAGCTGTTATGGACGTTTTGTATACACAAAACTATAACGGTATGCTGTCTATAGAACCTCATTCCGGATACTGGATGGGTGTAAGAGGCCAATGGGGCGTTGAATTTTCGATTAACTTCATAAAACCGTATATAATGCCAGAAGATTACAAAATCGACGGAAATACTCCGTATATGCCTTAAGGAATAAAGATATAATATGATTGATGCTTGTTTTGATACCGAACGACTGATTATAAGAGAAGCGAAGCTTTCCGATGCGGATGACCTATATGAGTTGTACACCGATCCGGTAGTACTGAAATATAATTGCATACCGAACTTATCGAAAGATGATATTATAAAAGGTATAAATAACGGCGAATATCGTTACTGCATTGAACTGAAGGGTGCTGACAAGCTAATAGGCGCTATGGATTTTTGCGAAAGCGGAAACACACGCCATGATATTCCAAGCAGATGTATTTCGTATGAACTTAACACAAAGTACACCGGAAAAGGTTATATGACTGAAGCAGCAATTGCATTTCTCAGATATTGTTTTGAGGTACTCAATGTTGATGTTGTCTCGGCAAGAGTGTTTGACAAAAATGAGAAATCATTGCGTATGCTGAAACGTCTTGGATTTACCGAAGAGGGAAGATTAAGACATGCTATAAAATCAGCCGACGGTATCATTTATGATGACTGTATGTTCTCGATGCTGCATTCTGAATTTAATGAAAAATACGGCAAATAAAATTAATTGCACTTAAATAAAAGAGCTCATAATACTGTGTGTAATCAGCATTATGAGCTCTTTTCAGATGTGATGCATTTTAGTTTTCTACATCGTAAGTTGCTTCGGTTTTGTCGTTAATGGTGATTCTGTTGTATATTTTCAGGTGACCGCCTTGCTGTTTAATTGATTTACCGTTATAACGCATTATGTTAATCACAGTTAAGTCACCTTCATTCAGTGTAACAAGTGCATACTTCATTCCGATGTTGTCTGCGCCGAGGTTAATACCGATAATGTTTTTTCCGCTGTTGCAGTATAAAAATTTAGCAGTGCCATAACAGAAGGTGTTGCTTATGGTAATATCTTCACCGCCGTCTATTGTGATGTAAGCACCTTCACGTCTCAGTATTTTGTCAAACAAAAGAGGGAAGAGATCCTCTGATTTTACCGTTTGGGTTTGCTCGGGAGAGCCGCATCTTTGGATAACTGTACCGTTCTGCAAACAGCCGGTCAGTGTGCCGCCCTTACCGCCGAGAAGATATGTGTTTTCGTAGCAGCATGTAGATACTTTCTTGATGAAGAAGAAATCACAATCTGAAAAATCAAATCCCAAGTTTGCGGATGCCAAAGAGCAGTTTACAGCATATACACCGACTCCATTTCCGCGTACAGCGTATGTGGTTGTTTTGTCATCAACGTAAGGAGTATTTTCGGGATACCTGATTCTGATTCCGTTAATACCCGCATTATCACCGTCAAGCGTTATGAATGCCTGTGCTGTTTCAGCACCTTCTGATGGGTCATCACCGTAATAACAATAGATAAGTGTTCCACTGTAGCTTCCGCCTTGGTCACGTGTTGCAACAGAAGAAGAACCTCTAAGCTCGACTCCCGCAGGAACAGTTATAGGGTTGTCAAAGCGATATATTCCTCCCGGCAGATATACTACTCCGCCTTCCTTACCGGCTTCATCAAGTAAAGCTTGAACTGTACTGCTCATATCGACAGAGTAATCCGCAGGAGCGTTTACAGTATAAAGCTTTGCGTTTGGTTTTACGTAGCTTCTATCATAATCGAGCGTGATATATGAAGTATCATCGTCATATATTTCAACATTGCCCGATGTTTCTCCGCTTAAATCAACACCGCATAGCTTTACAAGTCCGTCTGTTTTGTTGTTTATTCCACCTTCGATAACGGAATTCGCAATAACCATTCCCCAACGTGAATCGAGTTCAACAAGATCGATTCCGAGCTCACAATCAGTGATACTGATATCGAACATTGAGCCTGCAAATTGAATTCTTTTACCGTACGTGATTTGAACACCGATTTTGCATCCATCGACGTATAAGCCGCTGAATTCGGTCCATTCAAGGTCGCCGAGAATCAGTCCAATTGTGTTTTGCTTAATATAAGATGAAAGAACATCCGCATCAGGTTTTTTCATACCAAGTGATTCATTGGCTTCAAGCCAGTATTTTGTGTTGACGATTACATTTTGCCACGTGCCGACATCAGCTTGATTATAAACCTCTGCACCTGTATATAAATATGTGCCCTTAACGTTTTCTATGGTAAATTGTTCATGTGCTCCCGATTCTGTGCAGCAGGCTCCTATGCCTCTGTATCCGTTTATAACAGTACAATTCTTGACAGTTGAAAGCATGTAGTTGTCTCCCTGTCCGTTTGTGTAGAAGGTAAACGGGTATGGTTTAACATCTTCCGGTGATTGATCATAGTAATATACGGTAAGTCCTAAAACTCCTCCGGAACCGCCGAGCATGAACAATCCCTTAGTGTCGACATCCTCCGATTTGCCGCAATATATAATAACAGTACCGTAATTGTTGCCGTCATCGGGATCCTGCCAGTCACCTCTTAGTGTAACATAAGCAGGAATACTGATAGAATCAGTTACAATATACTGTCCTGCGGGCAGGTATACAGTACCTCCGCCATTATTCTTACAATCATCTAATGCCTTTTGAATGCCTGCTGTAGAGTCACCTATACCTTCACCTGAAACAGCATATCCGTCAAGTGTGGGAATTATATCTGCAATTACAACGTCATCAGTCGGATATATGGTTTCCGCAATGCGAGGGGAAGATAAGCCTGTTGAATTGTCCTCCAGCACAGTGTCAAGAGGATCAGGTATATATGTTCCGACATAAGCAAAGTCAGACGTAACATCCTTTGGTGATATATTATTGATAAAATAATCAACAGCTTGTAATGTTGAGGAATTATTTTTTCCGCAGATAACAAGCTTTGTACCGACAGTTTTAATTATGAATTTGCCGTCATCGAGACTGTTAAGAACTTCCGTTGATTCGGGGCGATTTGTTTCACCTACAAGAATTTCGAAAACATCTTTCACATCATCTTGCGTTTTATCAAACAAGAAATCCGTAGATATCCCGATAGAAGTATCAAGAGCGCTTTCTATATACTTTTTTAAGTTTACACACGGTTTTGCCATAATATCATAGCGGACATCTTCATAGATAACTGTGAACGGTGAAGAACCGTCTTCCGCAACAAGAAAAGAAGAAATATTCTGCATAGTATCCTCGCTTTCCGAATTAAGACTGCTGTTGTTATGCTGTTTATTTGTTGATTGGGAATTACATGCCGTAAATAGGCATATAATTATTATTACAGTTATTAAAAACAGCTGTTTCATAGTCATTTTGATATATATGTGAATTTGTCCCAGGGAATATTTACCTCTGCTTTGTTTGAAAGAATATCATCAACATGCATAAGAAGCGGAAAATCGTTTAGATTTAATTTTCCCATTTCGGCAAGCTTCTTTACAGCTCGAGCAACTCTTACAGCTACAACCAGAGATTCGAGTGTGACACCGTGTAGTTCCTGTTTTGCTTCATCAATGTTAAGTCCGCGTCCGAGAAGTATTCCGACAAGTCTTGTTCTTCCTCCGTAAACTGTTACATAAAGATCTCCCGCACCGACACATAGATTATCGAGAGTACCTGAACCTTGCAGTTCAAGCAATTTAGCCATTTCCTTGACACTTTGTCCGAATACAGCTGCTTGAGAATTAAAGTGAAGTTCACTGTCGATACCGAAAACCCGCTGATTGACACCTATAGTTAATGCGATTCCGAGTGCGTATCCGTTTTTCAGTGCAACAGCACTTTCAATACCGGTTACATCGGTAGACAAACTGATATGGTAATAATCTGTCTGCATAACTGACTTCAGAAACTCAAGTGTCTTTAAGTCAGAACCGCAGAAAACAACTTCCGTATTATCATGAGCAACCAATTCATAGCTTGTGCATGGCCCGCCGACAGCGTTCAATGAAAGCTTTTTATTGATTTTATTGAGTCTTTCAGCCCAGAGTGCGGGATATGTAAGCAAAGTACCGTTTTCGGTATCGAATAAACCTTTGGTAACAGTAAGAACCGGTATATTATCCGGGATTTTCGGAAGAACATTATCACTGAACCAATCAACACCGAAGCTGCTTATTCCGCCGATAATCATATCTGCATCCTTAATAGCAGTTTCCATATCTTCAATTTGATAAAATTTAACACCGCTTGGAAAATCGGTCTTGAATTTGGGGTGACGATTTGTTTTCAGACATGTATCGATTATTTCTCGGTCAAGGTGAGTTCCCACTAATCTGACTTCATTTCCGTTTTCACGAGCAGGGAAGGCAAGTGCTGAACCCATCATTCCGGAACCGATTATTGTGACAATAGCCATAATATTCCTCCAGTTAAATAGTATAATTAATAATCACAGCTATTATATCATATAAAAAGTGAAAAGGACAAGCTTCGTGGGAAATTTTTATAGATTTTGTATTTTCTTATATATATCCTGCATACGGTTATCAATGTCGGAAATTTCATTTGCGCATTCGAGCATATGCTTTTGTAAATCACCGGGAATAGATTTATCGGATTTATAACGCAAATCGTGTTCAAGGCTTGCCCAGAAATCCATTGCGACTGTTCTTAGCTGAACTTCAACACGAACGAGTTCTGTTTTGTCGGAAAGATAAATCGGAATTTCAATATCTAAGTGAAGGCTTCTGTATCCGTTGTAATTGGGATTCTTTATATAATCCTGTTCTTTTATGAGTTTTATGTCCGATTGTCTGAGAAGCATATCCGCAACCGAATATACATCGTCTATGTAGCAGCATACAACTCTGACCCCGGCTATATCATTTATATTTTCTTTGGCTGATTCAATTGAAAGATCTTTTCCGCGTTTTAAGAGCTTTTTAACAATGCTGGTTTGAGACTTAAGTCGGGACTCTATGTGATGAATAGGATTGCGCTCGTATTTAACCTTGAATTCGTCATTAAGAATTTCAAATTTGATTGTAAGTTGTTTAATTGCCGAATTATAAAGATGTTCGAGCTCCGATAATTCCTTGTAATCCGCAATCAATTCATTTGCATCGATGTGCTGTGTGCTTTCACCGTTTTTAATTATTATATTAAGATCGTTTTCCACAATATACCTCGTGAATTAACTTATTCTTCTATTTATTATATCACAAATATTTGAACGATATAATATAAATAAATGGTAATTTTGTGTAGAAACAAAAAAGGTACCTTCCGAAGAAGATACCTTTAAAATATAAGTTAAATTAGTTGAGTTCTGCGAAGTACTTAATTGTACGAACCATCTGGCTTGTATAGGAGTTTTCGTTATCGTACCAAGAAACAACCTGTACCTGGTATGTATCGTCATCAATCTTAGTAACCATTGTCTGAGTAGCATCGAACAATGAACCGTACTTCATACCAACAACGTCGGAAGAAACGATGAGTTCTTCGTTGTAACCGAAGGAAGCGGAAGCCTGAGCCTTCATAGCGGCATTGATGGAATCCTTTGTAACGTCCTTACCCTTAACAACAGCAACAAGGATTGTTGTGGAACCTGTTGTAACAGGAACTCTCTGAGCGGAACCGATAAGCTTGCCGTTGAGTTCGGGGATTACAAGGCCGATAGCCTTAGCAGCGCCTGTTGAGTTAGGAACGATGTTAGCAGCGCCTGCACGAGCTCTTCTGAGGTCACCCTTTCTCTGAGGACCATCAAGAATCATTTGGTCACCTGTGTAAGCGTGAACAGTTGTCATGATACCGGAAACGATCGGATATGTATCGTTAAGAGCCTTAGCCATAGGAGCGAGGCAGTTTGTTGTGCAGGAAGCAGCGGAGATGATCTGGTCATCAGATGTAAGTGTCTTTTCGTTTACAGAGAATACGATAGTCTTAAGGTCATTGCCGGCGGGAGCGGAAATAACAACTTTCTTAGCGCCTGCTGTGATATGAGCCTGTGACTTTTCCTTAGATGTGTAGAAACCTGTGCATTCGAGAACAACGTCTACATCAAGCTTGCCCCAAGGACAATCTGCAGCGTTCTTTTCAGCATAAATCTTGATTTCCTTACCGTCAACTATGATGGAATCTTCAGTGGATTCAACAGTGTGCTTATTTTCGCCGATCTTGCCAAGGAAAGAACCCTGAGCTGTATCATACTTAAGAAGGTGAGCGAGCATAGCGGGACTTGTAAGGTCGTTGATAGCAACAACTTCATATCCTTCAGCGTCGAACATCTGGCGGAAAGCAAGACGACCGATACGACCGAAACCGTTAATAGCAACTTTTACTGACATTTGAATTTCCTCCGAAATATATATAAATTAATTCATGGGATACAAGTTTTTTATTCCCCTCAAGGATATATTTTACCGCAATAACGCAAATTAATCAAGGGTTTTCACGCATATTTTTGAGAATTTACTTTTTAGATAAATTTGAAAAATATTATATGGCTATTTCGTTCATTATGAAAAAATATCATCTTGAACATTCAAAGGTGTTCAAGATGATATCTAAAAAATTATTCATCAATAACTTCGCCGCGGGCAATAGCTTCTTTTTCAGCTTCAACCTTAGCTCTGAATTCAGCACGTCTCTGAGCTGTTTCTTCAGCACGTTTAGCGAGTTCCTTTTTACGTGTTGCAATAGCTCTGGTGATTTGTTCTGCGTACTTATCGATATCGGCACCGTAATCTACGCACATTTCAAGAGCTTTATTTCCGTCTTCCTGATAAATTGAGAATACATAGTATTTAATTTGAACAGGACGGTCTTTAATGGTATAGTCGAAAACTTTTTCTTCAACTTCAGCTCTGTCGAGTTCGTTGAAATAGTAAGAACCAGTAATTACTTCGTCGATTGATTCATCTGTTAATGAGAAACGACGTGCGAATACAAACATCTTTTCATTAGTGAAAATCAAGTTGCAGCCTTTGAAGTAGTTTGTTCTGTTTACACCGTCTTTACCTTTTTTGTAATAAAGCGGCTGTTCTTTTGCGAGGAAGTCATAACCTCTGAGGTTGATAGGCTTAAGCATTTTAAGGAAGCTCTTATCGTAAACTTCGAATTTCTTTTCCGAACGTTCCTGAAGATTTTTAATTCTTTCGGAAATCTGGAATTCAAAGTCACTATCGGTTGACTTTCCGCCCGATGTGAAAGCGAGAACAAGGACACCGATAATAAGAACCAGGATTGCGTAAAGCTTCGGAACATAACGAAGGAAGAAGAGAAGAACTCCTATTGCGGTAATCAACCAACCGATGAGAACAGGAATGCTGATCGGCGGAGCTGTAAAATACTTGATATTGCGTTTGGTTTCCATAACAACTCTCCATTAAAAAATTTTTTGGATGATAACGATTAAACGTGCATTATCAGTAACATAATAATATCACAAAAATACGTTATTGTCAAGTGCAACAGAGGTTATAATTGATAAATAGTTACTTATTTGACGAGAAAATACTTTGATTTTGTTTAATATTTACAAGCGGACGCAGTCATATATAGCTATATTGACAAGAGACATCAGTGAATCCTGATAGAATCATCGTCTTCTCCCTTGATAATATCACGTATAACAACATAATACGAATACTTATCGTTTACTTTAACAAGAACTCGTTCACCTTCCTTGTGACCTAATATAGCCAAAGCCAATGGCGAATCTTTTGATATGCGATTGTTTAAAATATCGTGTCTGAGAGGTGTTACAATTGTTATTGTTAACTCTTCTTCATCATCCTCATTCCATAAGGTTACATGGTCGAATATTCCGACCTTGTCCTCATCCGATTCATAATTCACCAAAACCGCATTTTCAAGCATAGCTTTAAGATAACGTATTCTCGAATAATTGCGGTTGAGCTCTCTTTTTGCGCTTCTGTATTCATCATTTTCGGATAAGTCACCGAAAGCACGAGTACGCTGAACCTCAGCTATATATTTCGGAGTCAGAACAGTCTGACGATGATTGATTTCATCCTTAATGGTTTTTATTTCAACCTCGGTAAGTTCATTGTTCGGCATAAAAAACATCCTTAATTAAACATAATTATTGCCAGTATTATAACACCGAAAAAACAAAAAATCAAGTTTTAAAAATTAACAACTTGAATTGCATTGATTGAACCGAACTCGAAATAAAATTGAATGACTGAAAATAAAAAAATCTATTTACATCTTGACATAAATGATTGAATATGATATTATACTTCACGAACGCTCGGAGGGTGAATTGTTCTGAGAAACAACCGCTGGATAAGGCGCAGACTGAAATGTCTGTCCTTATCCTTTTCTTTTTGTAAGGAGGATAAAATGGATTTACTAAATGATAAAATCAAGAAACTGTATTTCAAGTATCTACTGGCGGCATTCGGCAGCTCGTTTATATCTTGTGTTTACGGAATGGTCGATATGGCAATGGTTGGTCAATATCAAGGCCCGGACGGAACAGCTGCCTTAGCGGTAGTGGCACCTGTATGGAATATTATTTACAGCTTAGGATTGCTTATGGGAATCGGCGGTAGTGTTTTATTAAGCACTGTAAAGGGAGAAAATGATAAATCGAGCAAACTCGGAAACCAATATTTTACCGCATCAGTTATCGGCTCGATTGCACTGGCAATTATTTCGTGGGTACTGTTATTTATCTATGAGAAGCCGATTCTGACATTCTTCGGCGCCAACGAAACGTTACTCGAGCTGTCGCAAAATTATTTGAGTCCGATTAAGTATGTATTTCCCATTTTTTTGTTCAATCAAATGCTTGCTGCTTTTTTGAGAAATGACAACAACCCCGAGCTTGCTACATTCGGTGTGCTTGCCGGCGGCATATTTAATGTATTCGGTGATTATTTCTTCGTGTTTACATGTGACATGGGAATATACGGTGCGGGACTCGCTACGGCAATCGGTGCCGGTATCTCTTTTGTTATTATGCTTGCGCATTTCTTTAACAAGAAAAACACACTCAGACTTGTTCGAACAGATAAAATGTTTGCGAAGCTCTATAAAATATCGGTAACAGGTTTTTCTACCTTTATTATCGATATCGCAATGGGTATATTGACAATATTATTTAATCGTCAAATTATGACTTACCTCGGCGCCAATGCACTTGCTATATATGGACCCATTGTCAACATAAGCACTTTTGTACAATGCTGTGCTTATAGTGTAGGGCAGGCGGCACAGCCGATTATTTCAATAAACTACGGAGCGAAAAAAATCAGCAGAATAAAAGAAACTTTGAATCTGGCTTTGCAAACAACCGCGATTTTCGGTATATTTTGGACTCTTATCAGCATTTTATTTCCTAACATTTATATTTACATTTTTATGGAACCGACTGAAGAAATACTTGAAATGGCACCCGCTGTCATTCGTGCATATTCAATTTCATTTTTGCTACTTCCGTTTAATATTTTCTCAACATACTATTTCCAATCGATTATGAAACCGATATCAGCTTTCATTGTATCTGTTGCAAGAGGCATAGTAATAAGCGGTGTACTGATTTTGGTACTTCCGTATTTTTTACCGGCAAATTCAATTTGGTTCGCAATGCCGATTACAGAACTTATTGTCATGATATATGCTGCTTATAAGATAAGAAGTATTCGATTAGATTCGTGAATTTATGAAAGAAATATTTTACACACTCTACAGTAAAAAACGTA
>CAZWLL010000011.1:0-43344 GCA_964634795.1 uncultured Ruminococcus sp.
ACCATCTCGCTCCCGAACTTGCTCTTTTTCAAACATCAGAGATGTGAAACTCTAAAGAGTTTTGAAAATTGCCGTGCGGCAAACAAGCAAGTTCCGCATTTTAGGCTTTATAATCTATGGGGAATAATATGGAATAATTTATGGAACAAAAGAAAATACTGAATATACTTATCGTGATATTGGTGTTGTCATGCGTGATTGTTTCTGCCGTAATACTTAAACTCAGAAGTGATCTTTTTTATTTGCCGGACAAATCAGCGGATGATATAGTTGAAATTCTCGCCGAGGCGAATATCACAATTGATCGTGAGCTCATCGGTACCAAAAAGGACAGAGGAACAGTATATGTCTGCAACAGCGGAGACTATAATACGACTGTTGCGGGACTCTTAACAGATAAAAATATAAAATACGTTTTTACGGTTCCCGACGGCGAGCTTATTGTAATGGAAGATAATTCGACATTTGAATTCGGAGACAGCTTTTCTTTCAGGTATACAAAATCCGGAAAGCGTGAGGATATCACGGAGACTGTTTCCTCAGGGGATTTCTCGGAAAAGCTCAGTGAGCAGAAAACCAATGAGATTACACAGATTGTATGTGAGTTCATGGAACGCGGAAGCGAGAAATTTAAAGTCGGAGGAAACATAGACATTATAACCTCGGTTGATCGTATATGGGAAAACGGCGGGAAGTATTACGCTGTTTGCTCGAGGAGCATCGGCGGTGTTGAGGTAAATGACAACAAGGTTTACTGTACGGTTGAAAATAATGAGGTTACGTCCGCATCGGGCACGTGGAGCTTTCTGACTCTCGGTGAATCGTATTCCGCGCAGCTGAGTGACATTATAAATATTTTATTTAACGTAAAAAAAGAGCTCGGAGCACATGAGGCCGAAATCAAGATAACGGCGATTGAAGAGTGCTATTCGCTGTATACATACGGTGAAAACGAGGGATTATGCCTGATACCGTGCCTTAAGGTAGTGACAGATAAAGCGGGGAACCTTATATATAATGCTATTGATGGTACAATATATACAAAATAAATCAAACCATGATGCGATAAAAAGTATAAAATTGTCATTAAGTATTAAATTTATGAAAATCATCGAAAAAACTCTTTCATTATTAACCGTAAACTGTTATAATATATGCGGCATGACAAGTTTTTGTTCATTGCCTTGGCTGATAAAATGAAAGGCTCGGTAGCTTCTATGGAAAAAATAATAGTAAACGGCGGTAATCCGCTTTTCGGACAGGTTGAGATATCCGGATCGAAAAATGCAGCTTTACCGATTATATATGCATGCGTACTTGTGCACGGAAAATGCGTGCTTGAAAATATACCTGCAATTTCAGATATAACATATGCCCTTGAAATGCTTCGCGGTATCGGTTCGAAAATTAAGATGCTCGGAGCGACAACTTACGAAATAGATTGTACGGACGTTAAGCCCGGATATTCGGATTATGAGCTTGCCAGAAAAATTCGCGGTTCGTACTATCTTCTCGGCGCTGAATTCGGAAGATTCGGATATGCGAGAGTCGGTTATCCCGGCGGATGTAATTTCGGTGTAAGACCTATTGACCAGCACATTAAAGGCTTTGAGGCTTTAGGCGGACACGTGAAAACAGACGGCGGATATATTGAAATCGAATCCGAGAACGGTGCGGTCGGTGCCAACATTTTTTTTGATGTTTCTACCGTAGGCGCAACGCTCAACGTAATGATAGCCGCTGCGACTGCAGACGGAGTTACCGTTATAGACAATGCGGCGAGAGAACCTCATATAGTAGACTGTGCCAACTTCCTTAATACATGCGGAGCCAACATCAGCGGAGCGGGTTCCGATGTCATAAAAATTAAGGGTGTGAAGGAACTTCACGGCTGTACATATGCGATTATCCCCGATATGATAGAAGCGGGATCATTTATGGTAGCCGCTGCAGCGACAAAAGGCTCGGTAAGAATAAACAATGTTATTCCGAAGCACCTTGAATCCATTACGGCGAAGCTGATTGAAACAGGTGCGACCGTTGAGGAATTCGATGACGCTATTCATGTAACCGCTGGTCCGACGATTAAGAAGACAAGTGTAAAAACACTTCCTTATCCCGGATTCCCGACAGATATGCATCCGCAGATGTCGGCTCTGCTATGTCTTGCGGACGGAACAAGCTATATTAACGAGAGTGTATTCGAAAACCGTTTCCGTTATGTCGAAGAGCTCAGAAGAATGGGCGCGAAGATAAAGGTAGACGGAAGAATAGTCATTATCGAGGGCGGAACACCTCTTACTCCCGCACCGGTAATCGCGACGGATTTAAGAGGCGGAGTAGCGGTTATTATCGCTGCACTTACCTGCAAAGGAAAAACAGAAATATCGGAAATCAGACTTATCGAAAGAGGATACGACAACATATGCGAAAAGCTTAGGTCTTTGGGTGCCGATATAGAAAAGGTCTTTTTACCGGATAATGATGACGCTCAAAAAGCCAATTGAAATTACGGAGATGAAATTATGGAAATTACACGTGAGACTGTAATCGGTGATATTGTTGATTTTGATCCCGAGACAGCGGAAGTATTTATGGATTGCGGCATGCATTGTATCGAATGTCCCGTATCCAGACTGGAATCCATTGAGGAAGCATGTGAGGTACACGGAGTCGATCCTGATGAGCTCATTGAAAACCTTAAGGATTATTTCGAACACAAAAACGATAAGACAGATAAATAAAAACAATAAAGGCGGTTTTAAACCGTCTTTTTAAGTGTTATTGATTGAGAAATGAATGAAAAGAAACTGACGATTGACGGCAGATTGACCGCGGCGGCATCATTTGTAAGAGAAGGCGCGGTTGTTGCCGATATAGGTACGGATCACGCTTTTTTGCCGATTTCGTTGATGCTCGACGGAAAAATAAACAGTGCCGTTGCCTCGGATATAAATTCGGGACCTCTTGAGAGAGCGAAAACCAATGCAGATAAATACGGTGTTTCCGAAAAAATGAAATTTGTACTTGTCGGAGGAATACCTGACGATGAGTGCAGATGCTGTGGGGTTACCGATATTGTAATATGCGGTATGGGCGGGGAGCTTATAGAGAGTATAATATCATCATCTGCATATGCCGAAAATGATGGTGTGAGACTAATTCTGCAGCCTATGTCATTTGCGGCGGAGCTGAGAAGATACCTGTGCTCGGAAGGCTTTCATATAATTGATGAAAAGCTATGTAAAGCAGCAGGAAGAGTGTATACCGTAATATGCGCGGAATATGACGGAATTTCGCGCAGCTACAGTGATGTTGAACTGACTCTCGGAAAAAAGAATATCGAAAACAAAGACAGCTTATTTGACGAATATGTCGAAAAAACAAAAGAAAAGCTGAAGACGCAGATAAAAGGAAAAACAAGCGGCGGCATTGACTGCACTGAAGAAAAAAAACTGCTTGACGGAATAATTTCATTGAGCGAGGTACAAAAATGACCGAAAAAGAACTTTACAGTGTGATAGATTCGTTTTGCCCGAGAGGCCTGTCGTGCTCTTGGGATAATGACGGAATAATGGTATCGGGCAATCTCGATAAAGAAGTAAATAAGGTACTGCTTACGCTTGACGCTACATCCGACGCACTGGAATATGCGTGTGAAAACGGGTATGATACTGTATTAACTCATCATCCCATGCTGTTCAGAGGCATGAAAAATGTAACTGAAGCATCGTTATCAGGCAGACGTGTGCTTCGTGCCCTCTCGTCCGGTATTACCGTAATGTCGTTTCACACACGCCTTGATGCCTGTGCCGGAGGCGTGAACGATGCTCTCGCATCCCGTCTCGGATTTAATGCGGTTGATTATTTCGGCGATGACGAGTCTCCGAAATTGGGAAGAATAGTGGAAATACCGTCTGTGACCGCAGAGGAATTAGCTTGTCATGTGAAGAAAATGCTCGGATGCGATGCTGTGAGATTAAACGGAAAACCGAGTACGGTTGTTTCGAGAATCGGTATATGCGGAGGAGACGGAAAGGATTTTATCTATCCTGCACTTGCGGCGGGATGCAATGCTTTTATCACGGGAGATGCGGGATATAATATGGCGGCGGACGCATCTGAAGACGGAATAATAACAATAGAAGCCGGACACTACCATACGGAAGCTCCCGTGCTGTCAGTTCTCGAAAAACTCGTGAGAGAAAACTGCGGTGCCGATGTCGGATATTTCGATTCATGTACATATAAGGTGCTGTAATCTCAAGTCTCAGCCTTATTTTGCGGAGAAATATATATCAGCCGAAGAACAAATGCCTTAAATAAACATAGGTATTTGTTCTTTTGCGTCATTTGTCACATCACCTTAACAATATTATATTGACGTTTTGCGGGTTTTAGAGTATAATATTCGGGATAGAAGAATGTTTTCCGACAGGTGAAAAATTAATGGTTGTAATAACTGGGGTGCTTCCCCATTCTAAAGCCGAAAAAGCGGGTATACAGGCAGGAGACTATTTGCTTGAGATTAACTCTCATGAAATAAACGATGTTCTCGATTACCGTTTCAGGCTTGCGGATACCACTGTGGTGCTGAAGCTGCACAGAGGACCGGATATAATTGAAAAGAAAATAAAAAAAGAAGAATACGATGATATAGGACTTGAGTTCGGAACGCCGCTCATGGATAAAAAGCATCGCTGTGAAAACGGATGCATATTTTGTTTTATTGATCAGAATCCCGAGGGAATGCGTGAGACTATATATTTTAAAGATGACGACAGCAGACTCGCATTCCTGCACGGCAACTATATTACACTGACCAATCTGCATCAGGCGGATATTGACAGAATAATAGAAATGCACATTTCTCCCGTGAATATATCCGTTCATACAACGAATCCCGAGCTGCGTATAAAAATTATGAAGAATAAACGGTCGGGAGAGGTATTGTCCTATATCGGTATGCTTGCCGACGCCGGAATCAAGCTGCACGGTCAGATAGTGCTGTGCCGCGGCATAAACGACGGGAAAGAGCTTGACAGAACAATGCGTGATTTGTCGGCATATTACCCGTCAATGGAGAGCGTTTCGATTGTACCGGCAGGTTTGACTAAATACAGGGATAAGCTGTACAAGCTCGAGCCATTCAGTGCTGAGGAATGTGCGGCGGTCATTAATCAGGTTGAAAATTTCAACAAAACACTGCCCGAGAGGATGTTTTTTGCATCTGACGAGTTTTATGTATTAAGCGGAACGAAGGTTCCCGATGAAGATTACTACGGAGAATACACTCAGCTCGACAACGGTGTCGGAATGATTACGTCGTTTACGGCTGAATTCGAATCTATGCTTGAGACACTTGATGAGGATGAATGTTCCGTCAAGCGCGAGGTGTCAATCGCAACAGGTGAGTCGGCATATCAGATGATGCGCGGACTTATCGATGAGCTCGAGAAAAAGTGTCCCGATATAAAGTGCAATTTGTATGTGATAAAAAATAACTTTTTCGGAGGACAGGTAACGGTTACGGGACTGTTGACGGGTATTGATATAGCGGAGCAGCTTCAGGGAAAAGCTCTCGGAGATACATTGTATTTATCGAGAACCACCTTGCGTGCTGAAGGTGATTTATTCCTCTGCGGAATGTCGCCGGATGAGCTCAGTGAAAAGCTCGGAGGCGTTAACATAGAATTTGTCGAGAACGACGGAGCGTCTCTTGTGGAGAAACTGCTCCGGCTGTAATGATATTGTGAAAGAAAGGATATAATATGGCAAAACCAGTAATAGCGATAGTGGGACGGCCGAATGTAGGCAAGTCGACACTTTTCAATAAACTTATCGGAGAACGCCGTGCCATCGTAGAGGATACACCGGGAATAACAAGAGACAGAATTTACGGTGAAACAGAATGGCGCGGAAAAATACTTGCTGTCATCGACACGGGCGGTATCGAGCCTAAGACCGATGATATTATTTTAAAGAAAATGCGTGAGCAGGCACAGGTAGCAATTGACACCGCGGATGTTATCATATTCATGTGTGATATAAGAACGGGATTGCTGGCAGATGACCTTGACATTGCCGTGATGCTTAAAAAGAGCGGAAAGCCTGTTATTCCCGTTATAAACAAAGCCGATAAAATCGGTGATGTACCTCCGGAATTTTACGAGTTCTACGAGCTCGGTTTCGATATAGAGCCGATTGCGATATCCTCTCTCCACGGAAGCGGAAGCGGTGATGTTCTCGATGCCGTAATAGACGCGCTTCCCGAATTCGAACAGGAAGAAGAGGATAACGATGTTATATCCGTTGCGGTTATAGGCAAACCGAATGCGGGAAAATCATCCCTTGTAAACCGTGTGCTGGGTGACGAAAGATGCATTGTTTCGGATATCCCGGGAACAACCCGTGACGCAATAGATACATACTTTGAGAATTCGTTCGGCAAGTATAATTTCATCGATACCGCAGGTATACGCCGTCAGTCTAAGGTTGACGATAAAATAGAGAGAATCAGTGTACTGCGCGCGAAAATGGCTGTTGAGAGAGCGGATGTATGTCTGATTATGATTGACGCCAATACCGGTATTACCGAGCAGGACGAGAAAATCGCGGGAATAGCGCATGAAGCAGGCAAAGCATCCATAATATGCGTTAACAAATGGGATACAGTCGATAAAGATAACTCCACGACAAACGAATTCAATAAGAAAATTACGGACGCGCTGTCGTATATGACGTACGCTCCGATTATGTATATCTCGGCGAAAACGGGACAGCGTGTGGAGAAGCTGTTCGAGATGATTAACTATGTTCATAATCAAACGAATATGCGTGTATCCACGGGTATGCTTAACGATGTACTTGCCGATGCAGTTGCAAGAGTACAGCCGCCGTCGGACAAGGGAAGAAGACTCAGAATATACTATATGACACAGACAGAGGTCGCTCCTCCGACATTTGTTATTTTCTGCAATATGGCGGAGCTGTTCCATTTTTCTTATCAGCGATATATTGAAAATTGCCTCAGACAAACCTTCGGCTTCAAGGGCACGCCTATAAAGCTGATTATTCGTCAAAAAGGTGAAAACGAGGAGAATTTATAATGCTTCATTTTTTTCTGGGTTCTGAAGTGGGAATGTGCGGACTCATCGGCGCAAATTTTCACGAAATACCGCTTGCGGTGTGCTTGCTGCTCATGCTTGTTTATATTTTTATACCTTATCTCCTCGGAAGTGTGAATACGGCAATAATAGTATCCGGACTTATGTATCATGACGACGTGAGAAATCACGGCAGCGGAAATGCCGGTTTTACTAATATGATGCGCAATTACGGTAAAAAGGCCGCTATAGTTACTTTTGTAGGCGACATTCTCAAGACGGTAATAGCTGTTCTCATCGGATGGTGTGTTTTCGGTTACCCTACGGCATACATAGCCGGACTTGCCTGCCTGATAGGTCATGTCTTCCCCGTATTCTATAATTTTCGCGGAGGAAAGGGAGTATTGTGCATGACGGCAATTATACTTATGCTCGACTGGAGATTATTCCTCATCCTTCTTGCCATATTTATCATTCTTGTTATGGGTACAAAATATATCTCCGCAGGAAGCGTTATTTGCGCAATGCTGTTTCCGCTCCTTTTAAATCGTATGAACGATACTCCGTTCAGACTTATCGAGTTCGTTGCGCTTATAATAGCCATAATAATTATTGTTAAGCACAAGGAAAACATAAAGCGTATCTTTAACGGAACGGAAAGCAAGTTTGCGTTTAAGAAAAGTAAATCGGCAGACGAACAGAAATAATTAAATGAAAAACGAGAAAATTACCGAATTTGCCGCTTTGGCACATAAAAGTGCTGAATGCGGCACACTGAAGAATATCACATTTCACTCGCCCGAGCACGGTGAGAGGCTTAAAGCAAAAGGCAAGCTTATTTCGGCAGGCGGAATAACGGTACTGCAAATCGAGACATTCCTTACCGAGGGCAGGGTTTCGCAGAAAAATGTCAAGCTGTCGGAAATAAATCATTGTTTTGAGGAGCTTTTTGACTGTTACAAAAAAGCGGATTTGAATGATGACGGCGGCAGTGCAGCAGTTATGATATCGAAAAAAGGTGCGGTAACCCTGATAAAGAAAGGCAGCATCGGAGAGGGAGAGAAAAAAGACAGCACCGAGGAAAACAATAAAGTAAAAAAATACCTTCTCACAGGCAATGAGAAATTTTTGCGCGAGCTCGATGTTTCAGATGAAAACGGCAGGGTACATGATAAAAAGCAGTCTAAATTCAGACAAATATGCCGTTTCGCGGAGTACATTGCCGATGCCGAGAAAAAGCTCGGTTCATCCGATGAGCTTTATGTTTGCGATATGTGCTGCGGAAAAAGCTACCTCAGTTTTGCGGCATATTATGTGCTTACCGAGGTGTGCGGAAGAAATGTCGTAATGGACTGTGTTGACCTGAAAAAAAGCGTTATGGATTACTGCGCGGATATTGCGCGTAAATGCGGAATGAGCGGAATGTGCTTTCATGCTATGAATATATCCGATTTTAAGGCGAGAAGAACTCCCGACCTTGTAATATCACTTCACGCATGCGACATCGCGACCGATATAGTTCTTGAGTTTGCGGTAAAGAATAAAGCGGAGATAATATTGGCGACACCATGCTGTCATCATCAGATGTACAATGAGATGAACTGCCCGCCGCTGTCCTTCATAACGGATTATTCCATGCTTAAGCAAAAGCTCGCGTCTGCCGCAACCGACGCTCTGCGTTTGCTTATGCTTGAAGCGGAAGGCTACAAAACAGACGCAACGGAGCTTATCGATCCAGAGGACACACCGAAAAATATAATGCTGCGCGGTGTGAGAAGAAAAAATTACAATTACGAATCCGAAAACGCAGAGCAAAAACGCCAAAAGTATCGCAGTGCATATGAGTACATGTACGGAAAGAATCCGGAAAATCATTAATTTATATAGAAGGTGAAAATCGATGGAAATAAACGAACTGATTTCACGTATCGGTAACGCCGATATTTCCGCCGATGAGCGACTTGAAGCTTTATCGGAAATCATGAAAAAGGTAAATAGCGGTGAAATCGCTAAACCCGAGGAAGGAATATTTGTGAATAACCATATTCACACAACATATTCTTTCTCACCGTATACCCCTACATCCGCGCTTTTTAACGCATGGCGCGCAGGACTCAGGACAGCAGGCATAATGGACCACGACAGTGTCGGAGGTATGCGTGAATTTATCCGTGCGGGAGAAATTATCGGAATGCCGATTACCTGCGGCTTCGAATGCAGAGTGAATGTAGATACCACTCCCCTCGTCGGAAAAAAGATAAACAATCCCGATCAGTGCTCCTGCGCTTATCTTGCAATGCACGGTATTCCTCATCAGAGCATAGATAAAGCGGAGAGCGTATTAAAAGGCCTGCGCGAAAAGAGAAACATCCGCAACCGCAAGATGTGTCAAAAAATTACCGAACTGACGGGTGAATTCGGTATAGAGCTTGATTTTGACAAAGATGTTTATCCGCTCTCCAAAGCAGATGAAGGCGGAAGCGTTACCGAAAGACATATATGCTATGGTCTCACAAAGAAAATCACAGCAAAGTATACGGACAGAAATGCGGCATGTGATTTCATAGACAGCCTTTGCGGCAAGAAAATGGCCGATAAAACAAGACAGAAGCTTATCACCGCACCCGATAATTTTTACGAATATGACATACTCGGAGTACTTAAGAGTAGCTTGGTTGAAAAGTTTTATGTTCCCGCAACCGATGAGTGCATGAACATACGTGAGTTCACAAGATTCGCAAAAGAACTCGGCGCGATTTCGGCATACGCATACCTCGGTGATGTCGGAGAATCTCCAACAGGCGATAAAAAAGCTCAGAAATTCGAGGATGATTACCTCGACTTGCTGTTTGATACACTGAAGGATTGCGGTTTCAATGCGGTTACATATATGCCGTCGAGAAACACCGCGGAACAGCTCAGCCGTGTAATGAAGCTCTGTGCCGACAACGGATTCTTCCAGATATCGGGAGAAGACATAAATTCTCCGCGCCAGTCTTTCATATGCGAAGCACTTACAAAGTATCCTCACCTTATGACAGCTACATACGCACTTATCGGACATGAGAAAGCCGCAACTGAAGACTTAAAGAATGCTATGTTCTCGGATGAGACAGTCCAAAAATATCACGATCTCGAAAACAGAATAAAGATTTACTCGGAATATGCCTTAAACGGCACTAAAATATGAAAGGAAATAAGAATATGCTTGAAACACTCGTAGAATTATCAAATAAATACGGCAAGCAGCATGAATATGTTCTTGCCGGAGGCGGAAATACCTCATACAAAACAAGCGACACGATTTACGTAAAAGGAAGCGGAACATCCCTCGCTAAAATCACTGAAGAAGGCTTTGTTAAAATCAACCGTGCCGAGCTTGAGAAAATATGGACAAATGTATACTCGGATAATCAGGCTGAAAGAGAAGCTCAGGTTTTGTCCGACATGATGGCATCGAGAATGCCAGGCGAGGAATCAAAGCGTCCCTCTGTAGAAACACTGCTGCATGATTTGTTCCCGCAGAAATATGTTCTTCATGTTCATCCCTGCGCAATAAACGCCCTTACATGCTCGAACAACGGCAAATCGGATATGCAGAAGCTTTTCCCGAATGCCGTATGGGTTGATGAGTGTGAACCGGGATATATCCTTGCCACACACTGCAAGGCTGTGCTTGACGAGCATAAAAAGGAAACAGGAAAGGATACCGAGGTTGTTTTCCTTCAGAATCACGGAATATTCTTCGCATCCGATACAGAGGATGGCATTGATTCTCTCGTAAATGATGTTATGAGCAAAATCAAAGCAATCGTCGGTGAATATCCCGACTTTACTCCAGTAGATGAAGCGGAAAGAAATACCGCAGCAGCTGCTGTTGCTCCCATGATAAGAATGGCATATGCATCCGACGGAAAAGCATTCGTGAAGTTTGCCGCCGATAAAACGGTTCTCGGATATGCACAGTCACGTGAAGCCTTCGAGGTACTGCGTGCTCCTCTCACACCCGACCACATCGTATACTGCAAGGCTGAGCCTCTCTTCATTGAAAATACAGATGCGGACAGCATAAAGACTGCGTTTGCTGAACTCGAGGCAAGACGCGGATTCAAGCCGAAGGTCGTTTTCGTAAAGAATGTCGGAATGTTTACTGTCGGCAAAACAATGAAGGAAGCCGAGACTGCTCTTGATGTATGGCGTGATGCTATGACAATTACAACTCTCGCATCATCATTCGGCGGCGTGCGTCATATGGCTGACAATATGGCTGACTTTATCGTAAACTGGGAAGTTGAGAGCTACAGAGCAAAAGTAAGCTTAAAGGCAGACACACAGAAAAAGCTCGCAGGCAAGATTGCTATAGTAACAGGAAGTGCACAAGGCTTCGGTGCGGGAATAGCCGAATACCTTGCAGGTGAAGGCGCGGCTGTTGTTATCGCAGATATGAATTTTGCGGGAGCACAGGCAACCGCGGAAAAAATCGCCGATGAATATAAGACACCGACACTCGCCGTATCGGCAAACGTATCCGATGAGGACAGTGTCAGAGAGATGATAGAAAAGACAGTTCTCGCATTCGGCGGACTTGATATATTTGTCAATAACGCGGGAATAGTAAGAGCAGGTTCACTCGAGGATATGACCAAGAAGAACTTTGAACTTGTTGCGTCTGTCAACTATACCGCATATTTCCTCTGCGCAAAGTACTCCTCTGCCGTTATGAAGAAGCAAAGAGAAGTGTCTCCCGAATACATGGCTGATATCATTGAAATAAACTCTAAGTCCGGTCTGGCAGGCTCGAATAAGAACTTCGCGTATGCGGGAAGCAAATTCGGCGGTATAGGACTTACTCAGTCGTTTGCGCTTGAGCTCGCTCCCTACGGAATAAAGGTAAACGCGGTTTGCCCCGGCAACTTCCTTGACGGTCCGCTGTGGTCCGACCCGGAAAAGGGACTCTTTGTTCAATATTTGCATGCGGGTAAGGTTCCGGGAGCTAAGACAGTAGCCGATGTACGCGCATTTTACGAGGCTAAGGTACCGCTCGGAAGAGGATGCCGTATTGAGGATGTAGCAAAAGCTGTTCTTTATATTATCGATCAGAAATACGAAACAGGACAGGCTGTGCCCGTAACAGGCGGACAGGAAATGCTCAAATAAGAGCGGCTGAATATTGGACGGCTTTAACGATTCGGTTTTACACCGTCCGAAGCAATTATATCAGACACAAAATTAATTATTCAATATACCACCGCATTCTTGCGGTGGTATATTGGTAATATTGCACATAAACTTCCGTGACATCTTAGCATTGTTGCACGTTGACACATTGACTTAAAAAATGTATAATAAATTATATTGATTAATTTGATACATTGTTGTTGATGTATTACAAAAACGTAAACAATGAAAAGGAGGCATAGCTGCGATACTATCCGTATGTGGCTGACAATATGAGAGGAAGAAGAAAAACAGTTAAAATCTCCGAAGCTGAGTGGAGCATAATGAAGGTACTCTGGGATGGCTGTGAAAAAAACGATCGCGGCATGACCCTGGGTGAAATAGTTCAGGAGCTCACCAAAACAACAGGATGGAGCAACACCACCATACGCACGCTTGTTATAAGACTCGCCGAGAAAGATGCGGTTGAAATCGATAAGACAACGGGCGTTTACAAGTATACTCCGAAAACCACAAAGAGCGAGTGCGTAAAATACGAAATAGACTCGTTTGTTGAGAGGGTATTCGATAATTCGGCGTATAATCTTATGGCGTCTCTTCTGCGAGAGGGAAAACTCAGTAAAAAGGAAAAAAAAGACATTATGGCAATCTTAAACGAGATTGAAGACTGAGCATTTTACTTGGAGCGACCCATGACAGAATTCCTAATTCTGCTTTTGATGCAGGTTACGGTATTTTCATCCGTGACCGCGTTTATAATCATAGCCGTTAAGCAAATATTTAAGTGCAGAATCCCACCGTTCATCGGAATGATTATGTGGGTTGTTCTTCTTGCACGCCTTGTTTGTCCGATTTTTCCCGAGAGCAGGCTGTCGGTATATAATCTGATACCTGTCGGAAGGGAAATAATGTACTCTCTGACAAATGATATCGGTGATGAACTTGAGAGTTACGAATCCGAAAAGAGCATAGAAGAAAACCCTTATGTTATCGTTACGGCAAGAGAAGCACAGCAAGCCATTGAAAATTCCGAAAAAATTACCGAAGAAAAAGAATCTCCCGTTACAATCGGCGAATACCTGATAAACGATATAGGAGAGGAAGCACATGACAACGCTAATAAAATAAATTTGTATGTGCTTTGGGTATATGCCGTCGGAGCGGCTTTATGTGTGACGGTTAACACCTTTGTATATGTTTACGCAAAGAAAAAGGTGTTAAAGCAATCGTTTCCGTGTACCGATACCGAACTGCTGCAAATATATAAGCTTACAGCCGAAAAATTAAAAATCAGCGATAAAAATCTGCCACAGCTGCGCATAGGCGACAACGCAATGCTGGCGGGATGTGTTAAGTCATCCGTAATCTGCCGTGATGATATGAGTGAGATGGAGGCAAGGTGTGTATTCGCACACGAGCTCAGCCATTACAAGCATAACGACAATTTTATGATAATCTTTTCGTCATATGTGGCATGTATGTTTTGGTATAATCCGTTAATTTGGATTGTCAAAAAAATGCTGAGAAATGACGTTGAGGTGCTGTGTGATTATCGCACCATCGATTATTTCGAAATGTCGGCGGCAGTATATGCGAGAATGATATGCCGCCATTCGCTTTACAACGAAACGGCTGATGCCGGATGCAATATGTCGGCAAAGGGAAGAAGTCTTAAAGCAAGACTGCGCAGCATATCGCATAAGAAAAACAAAAAGTTTATTTCACGTACAGCATCGTTTGCGTTATGCGCGGTAATGATAGCGGTTTGCCTGACGAATCCTATCATTTCGCAAAACAGCGATTATGATGCTTACATTGAAAACTTTTCGGCGGATTCCGGTGTCAGTGAGAGAGTATTGCAGCTCTCCGACAGGGTAATTGTTTCGGATTACCTTGAAAATGCCGCGGTTCTTATCGAGAAAAAAATGTCTGCCGAGCACAGACAGAAAATCGGCAACGGAAGTCTCGAAAAATTCAAGAGAACAGTGGCAAACAGCGGATATTTTGAAACGGAAATTGTAAATTCCGTCAGCGGTTTAAGAAGTGACGATATTTTAACAGTCGAATCATGTGCGGTAATAAATTATTGCATAGCATATCTCATAACCGACGGTAATATTAATACGCAGAATATTTCTTTGTCTTTGCTTCCGGAGTATATTTCGGTAGAGAAAATGAACGGTGTTTTGTCGGGATTGACATCAGCCGAAGCCGAGTCATTGCTCATGTGTTACAACAAGGGCGTTGAAGGTGCGGATGTAACTTTCCAGAGATACTACACATCCTCTATGATGAAATTAATCCTTCAGAGAATAAACGATGATTGGGCAAGAAGAAAATTCTACGAATTTTATACCGAGATTGACTCATCTGCATTTGCAGCGGGAGGATACAGCGCTGACATTGTAAATATCGACAGTCTGATTAAAAACAACAGTTCATTTTATGTTCTCGATTCTGATGTTACCGCAGTAGAAGAAACATCCCTCAGAAACATTCTCGGCGCGGCAATAGCGGGACAAAGAAGCGATGTTTATTACCTGAAGGATCGTGAAGACGGATGCACGGCGGAAATCGCAGAGGTGTTATTCGGAAAAAGCGGATATACCGTTGAGAAGATGCTGAGCGAATATTCCGAAATCGGCGAAACAACATACACATATTTGACTAAAGAAAAATGTGCGGTGCTGAGTCGTTCGAGATTGAATTCAATCGAAAAACGTCTTAGCGGAACATCTTATTCTGTTTTCGATTATTTTGAGCGTTTAACAGATGAGAACGGAGATTACATAGCATATTTCGCTTTGTCCGATGAAAACGGAATCGAAAATGTGCTGTCTATTCTCAACAGTATGACTTATGCGAAAATACGCGATGACACTCCGATTATTGTAGGATTGCACGATGGTGAAATCAGTTCCGCAATCGGAAAAGTCTACAGCTTAGGCTTAATAGATTCAACTGACGGTGTGATAGATTCGCATCAAATAGTATCCTCGGGTGAGAGTATTATGTACGCGTATCGCATAATAGCATATGCCGTAAATCTTTATTAAATTTAAAATCAAAACTGCCGGCAGTAAAATGTCGGCAGTTTTTTATCGAGCAAACGAAAAGACTCGCTCACTGAACGAGCTTTTCGACTTTTGCTCGGTTGAAGTGAAGAAAAATTATATATTTCCGCTTGCAATATACCGGGGCAGGGTATATAATATTAATACCCGGTAGGGGTATACTGGATTGATTCGGAGGCAAAAAATGGATAATGAGAAAAAATGCTGCTGCTCGTGTCACAAGGGCGCGTGTCATACAAATAAAGAACGGTCCCCTGAGGAATATAAAAAATTAATCAATCGTCTCAATCGCATTGAAGGACAAATACGCGGAATTAAGGGTATGGTTGAAAATAATGCGTATTGCCCTGATATTATGATTCAGGTCTCGGCAGTAAATGCCGCTCTCAGCGCATTCAATAAAGAGCTGCTTGCAAACCACATAAAAACCTGTGTGGTGAACGACATTCGTGACGGACGCGATGATATTGCCGATGAGCTTGTCGACACGCTCGGAAAAATTATCAAGTAATGCATGCATGTTTATTTTGAAATTATATGTGACAGTGAATTTTAAGTTGTTCAGAGTATATTAAGGAAAGGAAATATCAATGGAACAGTACAATGTAACCGGAATGAGCTGTGCGGCATGCAGTGCGAGAGTTGAAAAAGCGGTTTCGGGAGTTAAGGGTGTTGAGTCGTGCTCGGTAAGCCTTCTTACAAATTCAATGGGGGTTGAAGGTACTGCGTCACCTGAAGCTATTATAAAGGCAGTGGAAAAGGCAGGATACGGAGCATCTCTTAAGGGAAGCGGTACGTCCGATAAAAAAACAAACGGAGCGGAAGCTCTTGAAGATCGGGAAACACCTATTCTCAAAAGAAGACTTATAGCCTCACTGGGATTTTTGATTGTTTTAATGTATTTTTCAATGGGACATATGATGTGGAATTTTCCGATTCCTCATTTCTTTGATAATAACCATGTAGCAATGGGACTTGTTCAGTTATTGCTCACGGTGGCTGTAATGGTTATCAATCAAAAATTTTTCATTAACGGATTCAAGGGACTTATACATCGAGCCCCGAATATGGATACACTTGTCGCACTCGGAAGCTCTGCGGCATTCGGATACAGTACATATGCTTTATTTGAGATGACTGCCGCTCAGGTAAACGGCGGGAGCGATGCGGCGGCAGCTTACATGGATGAATTTTACTTTGAGTCTGCTGCGATGATACTTGCACTCATAACAGTCGGTAAAATGCTCGAGGCACATTCGAAAGGCAAAACCACAAATGCGCTGAAGAGTCTGATGGAGCTCGCTCCGAAAACCGCAATGGTCGAAAGAAGCGGAAAAGCTGAAACAATACCGATTGAGGATGTCGTAAAAGGAGATATTTTCCTTGTAAAGTCGGGTGAAAAAATTCCCGTTGACGGTGTGGTTATCGATGGCAGCGGTGCTGTCGATGAATCGGCTCTGACAGGTGAAAGCATTCCCGTTGATAAAACAGTGGGTGACTCCGTATCTGCGGCAACAGTGAATAAATCAGGATATTTGCGCTGTAAAGCCTCAAGAGTAGGTGAAGACACTACGCTTGCGCAGATAATCAAAATGGTCAGCGATGCGGCGGCTACCAAAGCTCCGATTGCTAAAATTGCCGATAAGGTATCCGGCATTTTTGTTCCTACCGTAATCTCAATAGCAATTGTTACCATTATAGCTTGGCTCATTGCAGGTCGTGATTTCGGATTCGCCATTGCACGCGGAATATCTGTGCTTGTTATAAGCTGTCCGTGTGCGCTTGGATTAGCTACACCTGTGGCAATAATGGTCGGAAACGGTGTCGGAGCGAAAAACGGAATATTGTTTAAGAATGCTGTTTCACTTGAAAACGCGGGAAGAGTACAGATTGTAGCTTTAGATAAAACGGGCACTATTACAAAGGGCGAGCCTGCGGTTACGGATATTATTCCCGCAAACGGAGTTGAACCTGATGAGCTGTTAAAATACGCATATTCGCTTGAAATAAAAAGTGAGCATCCTTTGGCGAAGGCTATAGTACGTGAAGCCGTGAGCAAGGGTATAAAGCTTGTCGATACCGACAATTTTGCGGTAGTCGCGGGAAACGGCTTAAAAGCAAATATAGACGGCAAGGTATATGCAGGCGGAAATGCATCGTTTATAGGCGGTTTTTCTCAAATAAGTGAAGACATACGGAACCGAGCCGCAAATCTTGCCGAATCTGGAAAAACACCGTTGTTCTTTGCGGAGAACAACAAAATGCTCGGAATAATAGCGGTTGCGGATGTGATAAAGGAAGAGAGCAGACAGGCCATAAGCGAGCTCAAGGGCATGGGTATAAAAGTAATAATGCTCACAGGCGATAATGCGGCTACGGCGAAAGCAATAGGCGGCGAAGCGGGAGTGGATGATGTAATATCGGATGTTCTGCCGGACGGAAAGGAACGTGTGATACGTCAATTGAAGCGTGACGGAAAAACCGCTATGGTAGGTGACGGTATAAACGATGCTCCCGCACTGACAGCGGCTGACATAGGTATAGCAATAGGAGCGGGAACGGATGTCGCTATAGATGCCGCTGACATAGTACTGATGAACTCTAAATTGACGGATGTTTCCGCAGCTGTAAGACTAAGCCGCGGAACTATAAGAAATATACATGAAAACCTGTTTTGGGCATTCATATATAATACTATCGGTATACCGCTTGCCGCGGGAGCCTTTATAAGTCTGCTCGGATGGCAGCTTAATCCCATGTTCGGAGCGGCGGCAATGAGTATGTCGAGCTTCTGTGTTGTAACAAACGCTTTGCGCTTGAATTTGCTGAAAATATATGACTCACGTCACGACCGTAAAATTGCGTCAAAAAAACATAAGAACAAATCAATACAGAACGATAACGATAGTGACAGCACAAGCGTAACGATAAAAATCAAGGGAATGATGTGCTCGCACTGCGAAGCATCGGTAAAGAAAGCTTTGGAATCGCTGCCGGGTGTGATTTCCGCCACCGCGGACCATGAAAAGGGAATTGCCGTAGTCGAAAAAAGCGGAGATGTGAATTTAAAAGCGATTAGGAAAGCGGTTGAAAAAGAAGGTTATAAATTTATCGGAATAGAAAAGTAAAGCTGCCGTTTGATTTGCGGCGGATGAATTAAAAAGTGTCTTTCGTTTTCGATATGTACCGATAATGACGGGTATATATCACGGAAGACACTTTTTTATTATAAAAGCAAAACAACAGAATTAAAAATGGCGTTTCGTGTTAAACACAAAACGCCGTCTTTTTAAGCTAATACCCGGATTCGAACCGGGGACCTCATCCTTACCAAGGATGTGCTCTACCAACTGAGCCATATTAGCATATTCACTCGCTGAAATTCAGCTTTATTATTATAACAGACATTTGGATGCATGTCAATACCTTTTTTAGATTTTTTTAAATTTTCCCGATGAAACATGATATACGAATTGTTTTTGCATTAATTGACTTGACTATTTTTTTAAAATTGATATAATAAAAATATAGTAGGAATAATTTTCGGCTTAGTAGTAGCGACAACCGTCCCACTCTGTTTAGCTTAAGAAATGGATTAAACTCGAATGGGTTGAGAAAGAGAATTGTATGATTAAATCGAACAAATCAAAGACAATAAAAACAATTATCCCTATGGCACTTCTTTTGGCAATGCTTTCAGCCGCGAGAATCGGAGCTGTCGACGTGTCAGCAGTTCGTACTTATAACGGACAGTTCACCGATATATCGGCGAATGACTGGTATTATGAAAGTGTGTCCGGAGCATATTCACTCGGAATTATTTCAGGTGTGGATGATACTCATTTTTCACCTGACGGAACAGTAACAATCGCTCAGGCGATAAAGCTTGCCGCATCATCACATCAGCTTCTCACATCCGGAAAAACAACTGAGCTGGCGGGGGACGAAAACTGGTACGACGGCTATGTATCGTATGCGGTGAAAAACGGTATAGTAACCGAGGAATACGATAATTACTCCGCTGCCGCAACACGCGGACAGATAGCTGTTCTTTTTTCACGTGCTGTCATAGCATCGGGAGTTGAATTCGAAGAAATAAATACCGCTAAAATGGGAGATTTAAGTGATGTTTCATCCGACGCATGGTATGCGGGATCGGTTTACAGAATGTATCGATGGGGCATAATGACAGGAAACGGTAAAGCCGTAAATCCGGAGAGTACCGTTAAGAGAAGTGAAATCTCGGCGGTTGTACTCAGAATCGCTTATCCCGATAAAAGAGTAAGCGTAAGCGGAAATAATACATCATCATCGGATAACGAAACAAAGACACAGACATCATCGGGTTCGGTTGAGCTGTACAGCGGTGAGGTCAAGGAACAACAGTTTTCGGGTATTACAGCCGTCGCTGCCAGATTCAGAAATCGGAGCGGTGTATGGTCGAGTGACGCATCGTATTCGCTTGATTTGATTAATAATGTTATCGTAGAGAGCGACAATATATCGTTCAGATTGTATAAAGGCTCCGGATATGAAGCACTCGGAATAGTAAGAGGCTGGCTTAATGAGAACGCGACGGGACAGAACGGAGAACAAATTGCCGAGCCTGCCGATTGTTATTCAATGCTGAACTCGATATTCTATTTCTTTGTGGATGAGAAGAGAATTACGATAAATCAAATGTGGTATGCGGATCATGACGAATACACCACATACGCATTTTACTTTGACAAAAATGTAAATCTCGACAATGCGGTTGTAATTGATTTTATCTGCGGAAAATCCGACAGCGATACATTATCTCTTTGCGGACTCGGTACGCTGTCACAGCTGATAGATGCCGCGGACAAGAACATCGAGTATAACAGCGGAAATACCGACACAGGAAACAGTTCCTCCGATACCTCATCCGAAACGGAGCAGTATCAAACGGCAATCGCAGATGCCAAATCCGGCGCGGATATATTGTTTGAGCAAAAGAATACACGCTGTACTGTACTCTACGGCTCGGGAATGTATAATTCCGGCAGTGACGAATATCGTTTGGTATTTATTTATCCTAACGGAACGGCGCAGACAATTTCCACACAGCGGCTGTCAAGCATCAGAATGTCCGATGATGTGCTGTATTACTCTTTGACGGCACCTGACGGTCAGAAAATACAATACGGAGTGAATTTCGGCAGCTGATGTACATAGAACGCTTTATTTACCGAAATAATGTGAATTTTTGCGTATTCTGCTTGATTTTTACTGTGCCTTGTATTAAAATAAACAAAGTATAATGGCACTCTGATTTAAAGATAGATTTGTGCGGAAAACCTACAAACAAGGACTTTCACGCAAGATAAATGCTGTATCAGAGCTTTCTCGTAAACTAACGAACATGATATGAAAGGAAATAAAAATATGGAAAAGAAGTTCAGAAAGATAGGTGTTCTCACCTCAGGCGGCGACGCTCCCGGAATGAATGCCGCAGTAAGAGCGGTTGCAAGAGCAGCTAATGCACGCGGCGTTGAGGTTATAGGTATTTACGGCGGTTACCGCGGAATGATACATGACGAAATGGTAGACCTCACAAATCGTGCGGTTTCCAACATCATAGATCGTTCGGGTACAGTACTTTACTCTGACAGATGCCTTGAATTCAAGGAAGAAGCAGGCATGCAGAAGGCTATCGAAACACTGAAGAAGCATGAAATCGACGGTGTTGTAGCTATCGGCGGTGACGGCACATTCAGAGGAGCTACGGACCTTTCACAGAGAGGCATCCCCACAATAGGTATCCCCGGAACTATTGATAACGATATAACAGCATCCGACAACACAATCGGTTTTGATACCGCTATGCAGACTGTTATCGACAATGTTGACAAGCTTCGTGACACATGTGAATCCCACGCAAGATGCAATATCGTAGAAGTTATGGGAAGAGGAGCAGGCGACATTACACTTAATACCGCTATTGCATCCGGTGCTGTAGCTGCAGTTATTCCCGAAGCTGAATTCGATGAAGAAGCATGCATTAACAAGATAATCAGACTCCGCAGAGAAGGCAAGAGATCGTTCCTTATTATCGTTTCCGAAGCATTCCCCACATACGGTGAAGAGCTTAAGAATAAGATTACAAGCATTACAAAAGAACTTGCCGAAAAAGAAGGCAACGATAAGCTTTGGGTAGAATCAAAGTTCTGCCGTCTCGCACATATCGTTCGCGGCGGTACTCCCACACTTTCAGACAGACTCCTTGCTACAAAGATGGGCGTAAGAGCCGTAGATGAGCTCCTTGCAGGCAACTCCGATATCATCATCGTTGAAAGAAACGGTGAGGTTACAACATGCGGTATCGGTTGGTCACAGGTACTCGACCGTATGTACAAGGGTACATTAAAGCCGGGTATGACCGACAAGTATTCCGAAGAAGAACTCGATAAGATGAAGCAGTTCATAGCAGAGAAGAAGGAAACCTTCAAAAAGACGTATGCTATGCTGAACGAACTCGCAAACTGAATATAAAAAAACTGCCGTACTGTACTGTAAAGCCGTACGGCAGTTTTTTTACTGTCCGAATTATAAATCAACATGCACAGTTCGCAAGTGAACAAAGTGTTACACTATATTGAATGGAGTTGTTAAAAAGTTTGCAAATTAACTTTAAGTAACTCTTGTATAATTGAATGTAAAATGCTATAATTAAGTCGTTGGTTGAAAACAAAACTATAACAGTTTCATAATATGTATATTTCTATGTCAATTTATGCATATTACTTCTTCGGAGAAAAATATGAAATTTGATGCTGAAATTAAAAAAGATATAAGCTTTATGGCGCTCGGGTGTGCGGTCTGCTCGGCGATTATTGTACTCATCTTCGCTGTACTCGGAAAAATCGATTTTTCGGTACTTTTAGGAGCACTTGTCGGATATGTACTTTCATTCGGAAATTTCGTGCTGATGTCTATAGGAATAATCAAAGCGCTTGAGACAGGTGATGAGGTTACAGCCAAGCTCAAAATGAAACGGTCTTATGTTTTTAGAACAATAATAATGCTTATTGTTATGGCTGTGTCGATAACGGTTAAATATGTAAACTGGGTTCCCGTTGTCGCATCCGTATTCTATCCGAGAATCATTATAACATTGCGCGGATTGTGGAGAAGATATAAGACGAGAAACGACCCTCAGCCCGAATACAGTGCTGTACTGGATGAGAACGATGAGAATAAAACCGATGAATTCGAGAAATTTGTCAGCGGATTCTCGAAAGTAAAAACCGATGATATAACAAATAACAAAACAGGCAGCAAGGAATCCGCACCGAATGACGAAAATAAAAATCAAGACGATAAATAATATCGAAAGAGGCAGGTATGGGCTCGATCAATATAACTGGAGCGAAAATATATTTTAGAATACCGATTTTCGGGGGTATACCGATTACCGAAACGCAGGTAAATTCATGGATTATTATGGCTGTGATATTCATACTCTGTCGTGTGCTTACGCATAACCTTCAGGTCAGAGCGGTATCAAAACGTCAGATTGTAGCAGAGTGGATAGTGGAAAAGGTCACAAACCTCGTACATGAAAATATGGGATTGAAGTTCGATTATTTCAGTCCGTTTATCTGTGCTATAATAGCACTTTCGGCGTTCTCGTCACTTTCCTCGCTTGTGGGAATGTATCCTCCGACAGCGGATCTCAATACCGTAGCCGGATGGGCAATACTTGTATTTGTTTTGATTACTTATTATAAAATCAAGACAAACGGATTCCTCGGATACCTCAAGGGATATACCGAACCGTTCGCGCTATTTACACCGTTCAATGTGCTAAGCGAAATGGGCACACCTGTTTCAATGGCTTTCCGTCATTTCGGCAACGTTGTCTCTGGTACGGTAATATCAGCATTGGTATATGCGGCTCTCGCAAGCTTATCGACGGTATTGCTCGGATGGCTTCCGGGAATACTCGGAAAGATTCCTTTCCTTCAGGTAGGTATACCCGCTGTGCTTTCGGTTTACTTCGATGTTTTCAGCTCATGCATGCAGGCATTTATTTTCGCAATGCTGACAATGCTGTACATCGGCGGTGCCGCAAGTACGGATGACTGATATTAATTAAAACAATAATTTAAATAATTATAATTTTTAAGGAGAAATTAAAATGGAACTTGCAAATGCAAAAGCAATCATTATGGCAGGCTGTGCTGTAGGCGCGGGACTTGCGCTTATCGCAGGTATAGGCCCCGGTATCGGTGAAGGATATGCCGTAGGTAAGGCGTGCGAAGCAATAGGCCGTCAGCCCGAATGCAAAGGTCCCGTTACATCTACTATGATAATGGGATGTGCAATTGCGGAAACGACAGGTATTTACGGATTTGTAACAGGTCTTCTTTTGATGCTTCTCGCTCCCAACCTTTTCATCAGCAAGCTTTAATTTTTAAATAAAGTATCGGAGTTAATAATGGATGCAGAATACCTTGAATTGATATCGCTGAATATATGGCATATCATAGCGACAATAGCGAATCTTCTGATACTTACACTCATTTTGAAAAAGTTTTTATTTAAGCCTGTCCAGAATGTTCTCGCACAGCGTAAACAAGAGGTTGAAACCTTGTATACGGGTGCCGAAGAAGCAAAAACTCAGGCTGAAAATGACAAAAAGCTGTACTCGGAAAAGCTTATGGGTGCCAAGGAAGAAGCTGACAATATTATAAAAACGGCATCGGCACGGGCTGAAAAGCTCGGAGACGAGATAGTAAGCGAAGCGAAAGCTAAGGCTGCCGACACCGTGAAAAAAGCCGAGGCTGATATTGAGTGCGAGAAAAAGAAAGCGCTTAATGAACTTAAAAACGAGATTTCCGATATATCCGTACAGATTGCGGAGAATGTTGTTGAGAGAGAAATCAACGATGAGGATCACCGCGAACTCATAGACAGCTTTATAGATAAGCTGTAAGAGGTAGAATCTTATGAATGAGATTGTAAGAGAATACAGTGCGGGATTGTTTGAACTTGCCGTCCAGGAAAACTGTGCTGAGGAACTTCTCGCTGAAACCGCGGAAATAAAAAAGCTTTTATCACGTGAGTATCTTCATTTTCTTATAGATCCCGCAGTCGCAAAGAGTGAAAGACTGAATTGTCTCAGACAAGCTTTCGGCAGCGTTAATAAGTATATTTTGAATTTTATGCTTTTGATGACTGAAAGAGGGCTTGCCACCGAAATACCGATGTGCTTTGACGAATACGAAAAGCTGTATTATGATAAGTTTCAAATTATCAAAGCTACTGCGACAAGTGCGTATCCGCTGTCGGATGACCAGAAAAAACGGCTTGAGACAAAGCTTGAACACAATACCGGTCATCGTGTTGAGATAACTTACATTGTAGATAAAACCATAATCGGCGGTATGAGACTCGACTACGGCAACCACCTCGTTGAAGGAAGTGTAAAGGCTAAACTGGAAGAAATCAAAGATAAGCTGGCACAAACAGTAGTGTAATCTGTAATCAAACAGGAAAGGCGGGGTCATAATGGGACTTCGATCGGACATCCGTCCTGAAGAAATAAGCAATATAATAAAAAATCAAATAAAGAATTACGAAAACAAATCCGAAGAAGCCGAGACGGGTACGGTAATCACTTGCGGTGACGGAATTGTGCGTGCTTTCGGCCTTGATGACTGCATGGCAAATGAGCTTGTCGTTTTTGAAGGCGGAGAAGAAGGCATGGCGATGAATCTCGAGGAAGAGACAGTCTCCATAGTTTTGCTTGATGACGGCACAGACATAAGAGAGGGCAGCAAGGTTAAACGTACGGGAAAGGTTGTATCGGTTCCCGTAGGCGAAAAAATGATAGGACGTATCGTAAATGCTCTCGGTAAGCCTATTGACGGCAAAGGCCCTATAGATACAACCGAAACAAGACCTATAGAGAATGAGGCTCCTGGAATTATCAAGCGTAAAAGCGTATCCGTTCCGCTTCAAACAGGCATAAAAGCAATTGACTCTATGATTCCTATCGGAAGAGGTCAGAGAGAGCTTATTGTAGGCGACCGTCAGACAGGTAAAACCACAATTGCACTTGATACGATTCTTAACCAAAAGGGTAAGGATGTTATCTGTGTATATGTTGCCATCGGACAGAAGAACTCTACAGTTGCCAATATAGCGGAAACAATCAGAAAAAACGGCGCCGATGCATACACGATTATTGTTTCGGCATCGGCATCCGAGGGTTCTCCGCTGCAGTACATAGCACCGTATTCCGGATGTGCTATTGCGGAATATTTTATGGCTCAAGGCAAGGATGTTTTGATTGTTTATGATGACTTATCAAAGCATGCTGTCGCATACAGAGCGTTGTCGCTGCTTATTCGCAGACCGCCGGGACGTGAGGCATATCCCGGAGATGTATTCTATCTTCACTCAAGATTGCTTGAGAGAGCTGCGCGTGTCGCACCTGAATACGGCGGAGGTTCAATAACCGCTCTGCCGATTATCGAAACCCAGGCGGGAGACGTATCCGCTTACATTCCTACAAATGTAATTTCCATTACGGACGGACAGATATTCCTTGAGACGGAATTGTTCCATTCGGGAGTTGTTCCGGCAGTAAACCCGGGTATATCCGTGTCACGTGTAGGCGGCTCGGCTCAGATTAAAGCAATGAAAAAGGTAGCGGGCAAGCTCAAGCTTTTGTACTCGCAATATACGGAGCTGAAATCGTTTGCTCAGTTCGGTTCGGATCTCGATGCTGACACAAAAGAAAGACTTGCTTTGGGTGAGAGAATAGTCGAGATACTTAAACAGGATAAAAGCTCACCTGTAACGGTTGAAAAGCAAACGGCGATTATTTACGCCGCAACGAACGGTTATCTTAATGATATAGAAATTTCCGATGTTCATTCATATGAGAAGGAATTTTACGAATTCCTTGATTTAAGATATTCCGCTCTGCTTGATATAATAAGAAATACAGGACGTCTTGAAGACAGTGACTTCGAGACACTTGCAGAGGCATGCCGTGAATTTACCGCTAAATTCCGCCGTGAGCATTACCATATTGCTTCCGAAGATTAAACGGAGGATAGCATATGGGTGCAGATATAAAGGCTATACGTGCCAGAATTAAAAGTGTAGATTCCACAAGGCATATTACCAAGGCAATGCAGCTCGTAGCATCATCTAAAATCAAACGAGCATGCACCAGAAAAGACGCGTCGGAGTTTTACAGACAGGTTATGCTTGACGCATTTTCCGATCTTGCCGTAGAAAAAAGCTCTTATTCGGTACAAAGAGATAAGAATTTGCCTGTGCTGTATATTATAATCGCAGGCGACCGCGGACTCGCAGGCGGATACAATAATAATATTTTCCGCTCGGCAGCTACTGTTCTGAGAGAATGCGACTTTGTTCTTCCAATCGGTAAAAGAGCGGTTGAACATTACACTCATCATATGAACTCGAAAAGCGGCGGAATTATTGCCGATAAATATATTTCGGTAGAAAAATTTACGTCTGAAGATTCTGCGGCAGTCGCACAGACAGCAAAAAAAATGTACGACGAAGGTAAAATTTCCGCAATTACACTGATATATACACGTTTCGAAAGTATGCTGTCGCAGAATCCCGATATAACATATCTTCTTCCGCTGGGAAAAAATAAAAACAGTACGAAACAAGAATCACCTGCGGAAGGAAAGAGTGAAGGATATCATGCCCTGGTAGAATATGAACCGAGTCCCGAAGAGGTTCTTTCAGCTGTGATACCGGAATATATTTCAGGAGTTCTTTATTCATCGGTTGCCGAATCATATGCATCTGAGCTTGCTGCAAGACGAAACGCAATGGACACCGCTACAAAGAATGCGGATGATATGATGGAAAATCTAAGCTTGAAATACAATCGAGCACGACAGGGATCTATCACTCAGGAGATTACGGAAATCGTTGCAGGCGCAAATGCTTAAAGCGAAGACAAACTAACATTAAAAACAAAATGCCGATTTTCTAAAAAAATAATAACAGAGGAAAAATAAATGGCAAATGAAAAAAATATCGGACATGTTACTCAGGTAATCGGACCTGTAGTTGACGTGCGATTCGACGAAGAGCACCTTCCGGATATACTGAACGCTATTGAAATCGAGTTTTCCGGAAAGAAGCTTGTAGTTGAAGTGTCAGCTCACGTAGGTGACGGTGTAGCCAGATGTATCGCTATGAGCTCCACCGATGGCTTGGTGAGAGGAACCGAAGCTGTCGACACCGGAAGCCCGATTAAAGTTCCGGTAGGAAGACAGACTCTCGGAAGAATATTCAACGTACTCGGTGAGCCTGTAGATGAAATGCCGGCTCCGAAAGACTGCGAAAAGTGGTCAATTCACAGACCCGCGCCCGCATATGAGGACCAGTCAGTTGAGACCGAAATTCTCGAGACAGGTATTAAGGTTATAGATCTTATTTGCCCGTACACAAGAGGCGGTAAGGTCGGATTGTTCGGCGGCGCCGGAGTAGGTAAGACCGTTGTAATAATGGAGCTTATCAACAATGTCGCAAAACAACACGGCGGTATATCTGTTTTTACAGGCGTAGGAGAAAGAACGCGTGAAGGAAACGACCTTTACAATGAAATGAAGGCGTCAGGTGTTCTGGAGAAAACAGCGCTTGTTTACGGTCAGATGAACGAGCCGCCGGGAGCAAGAATGAGAGTAGGCTTGTCGGGATTGACAATGGCGGAATATTTCCGTGATACGGAAGGACAGGATGTTCTTTTGTTCATCGATAACATATTCCGTTTTACTCAGGCAGGCTCCGAGGTATCCGCTCTGCTCGGCCGTATGCCGTCAGCTGTAGGATATCAGCCGACTCTTGCGACTGAAATGGGTGCACTTCAGGAAAGAATTACATCAACTAAAAAAGGCTCTATTACATCTATTCAAGCTGTATATGTTCCTGCGGACGACTATACCGACCCTGCGCCCGCAACTACATTCGCGCATCTTGATGCGACAACTGCGCTCAGCCGTTCGATTGCTTCTATGGGTATTTATCCCGCAGTAGACCCTCTTGAGTCAACATCTAGAATTTTGACTCCGGATATAGTAGGTGAAGAGCACTACAGAGTTGCACGTGAAGTTCAGAGTATACTCCAGAGATACAAAGATCTGCAGGATATCATAGCTATTATGGGTATGGATGAGCTTTCCGAAGAGGATAAGCTCACTGTATCAAGAGCCAGAAAGATTCAGCGTTATATGTCGCAGGCTATGCACGTTGCCGAGGCATTCAACGGATTCCCGGGACAGTATGTGTCTCGTAAGGAAACAATACGCGGATTCAAGGAAATTATCGAAGGTAAGTGCGATGACCTGCCCGAGAGTGCATTCCTGTTCATAGGTTCAATTGACGAAGCCTTTGAAAAAGCAAAATTATCGAGCAAGAACAAAGATTAAGATGAAATATAGGAGCATTAATGAAGACATTTAAACTGCAGATTGCGGTTCCGGACGGAGTCATTTTCGACGGAGAAGCAACACAGCTGTCAGTGCGCGGCATTTGCGGAGAGCTTGCCGTTCTTGCAGGGCATTCACCGTTTGTTACGGCGCTTGCCGAAGGAAACTCCAGAGTTTACCTTTCGGATGGCACAATAAAGAAAGGCTTTGCTGACGGCGGAATGCTTATGGTTTCTAAAGAATGTGTTCGCGTTATGGCTCTCAGATTCAGCTGGATGGAATAAAATACAACTAAGCGGCAAGATTATACGAAGATACGCTGTATAATCTTGCCGTTTTTTCGATAATTAAATTCTTTTGTTGAAAATAAAACTGTACAAATACAAAAAAATATGGTATAATTACTGTGTGTTATTATATAAAGGCAAATTGTGCTTGAAAATTCAGTTGAAACAACGGTAAGATATATTAAATTATGGAAGACAGAAAGAACAATAATTTCAATAAAAAAGTCGGCGAAAAAAAAGCTTACAACGGTGCGGCGAAGAAGAGCAACAGCCCAAATAAAGAGAACAGGGGTAATGCGCGAAATGATTCTTTCGCAAGAAGTAATGCGGTTGTAGGACGTAATGCCGTGGCGGAGCTTCTTAAAGCAGGTACGCCTGTTGACAAAATTCTCGTGTCCGGAGTTGAAGGCTCGGTAAAAGTAATTGTGGCGAAGGCAAAGGAAGCGAGAATTCCGATTGTCGATACAACACAGGAATACTTAAACAGAATTGCCGGCGGAGAAAATCATCAGGGAGTAGTTGCTCTTGTTGCGGAGAAAGAATATTGTACAGTTGAAGATATTCTGAATATTGCAGCGGAAAGAGGAGAAAAGCCTCTCATTGTTGTATGTGACGGAATCGAGGACCCGCATAACCTCGGTGCGGTAATAAGATGTGCCGAGTGCGAAGGCGCGCACGGAATTATTATTCCCGAAAGAAGAGCGTGCGGATTGACACCTGCTGTTTCAAAAGCATCGGCAGGCGCTATTATGCACATGGCCGTCGCAAAAGTTCCGAATATAGCTCAAACTATAGAGAAGCTTAAAGAAAACGGTGTTTGGACATATGCTGCCGAGGCTGACGGTCAGGATTTTTATGATACTGATTTTTCGGGAGGATGTGCTATCGTTCTCGGCGGAGAGGATACAGGAGTTTCCAGACTTGTAAAAGAAAGATGTGATTACACTGTATCAATTCCAATGTACGGCAAACTTAATTCGTTGAATGTTTCGACAGCAGCATCTGTACTTCTTTGCCATGCGGCAAGAATGCAGCGCCGGTAAAAGTGAAATATAAGATTAAAGAGCATATTAGCTTCAAATTTAGATATCCCATTCGATTATCGAATGTTGAAACAGGCAACGGTAATAATAAAGCTGACGGAAGGTGTAGCCGCTCTGATAAGATTGCGGTTAATGTACTTGTTATGGCTAAAGATAAAAAGAAAAATAAAAAGGTTACAGCGGGGGAATTGTTCGGAAAACTCGGTAAACATAACCGTGACGATGTATCTTCTCAAAATAACATCGATGAAGAAGAAATATCCTTTATCGATGACGGCAAAGCGGACGACTCCATTGATGTGAGCGGTACCCAGGAAGATAACGACAGTGATCTCGATATAAACGAGCTGCTTCGTAAGTATATGCCGGACTATGATTCGTCTGATGACGGTAATACTTCATCGGACGAGCCTACAACACAGAAGACGGGCGGAATTCTCTCACGCCTGAAAAATACTGTCGAGAGTGAAGATGCCGTGACAGACGAAAATGAAACAAGCAATAAACCTACAGAGGACGAACAGCTTATTTCATCTCTTGACTCGGCATTCGGAATTCCCTCAGATAAGAAAAACGACAGCAGTTTCCTCGATGAGTACGATCTTGAACCTGAATCCGACGCGGAAATTAATTTTGACTCTGATGACGGTGCTGAAACCTTTGCAGATGAAGAAGTTACGGAATCTGCGGAGCCTGATTCGGATAATACAGAGTCGGAAAATCAGGAAGAGAACACTGAAATCGAAGAGGAATTCGGTGCGGACATTGACGGAGAAATTGCCGAAACGGCGGATACTCCGAAAAAACAGAAAAAATCCATATTCTCGATTTTCGGAAAGAATAAAGAAAAGAAAAAGCAGAACGAAAATACCGATGATGAGGTAGCGGAGTTTATCACGGATAATGAAGAAGAGCAGCTTCCGAATTATGCCGGATTTGATTCTGCGGATAATAAAGCTCAGTCGGATTCAGAGTTGACAAATGAAGAAGTAATCGAGAACAGTGAAACCTCAAAGCTTGATACGGAAGTTTCAAATGCTGAAGTGGCTGACGAGAAAATTTCAGACGCGGAAATTAAGGATGAATCATCAACTGAAGCAGCCGATGATACGGCGGATGATAAAGGTGATGTCGTATCCGATGCCGCAAATGATGAACAGGATGACAGCTTTGACCCGACGGATATTAACCTTATGGTTGCGTTTGGCCTTGACGGAAAAGACAACAGTAAGGCAAAGGAATTCGGAGATAAGCTCGAGGCAAAACAGCACAGCAGAGAAAACCGCAAGGTAAAAATCGACCATCCCGAATTCGTAGACAAAACACAGATTCCCGCAATACGCAAGGAATTCCGTGAAAAGAAAATTTCGCTTTGGATAAGATTTGCCATTTGTTCTGTAATCACACTGCTTCTTTTGATATTTGAAAACATAGAATTTTTCATGAAACTCTTTACGGGAACCAGCCAACAGTTTAGCGGCTTTATGGATCCCGCAGTTTATCCCGTAGTGTACATTATGATAAGCTTACAGCTTATGCTTCTTGCTTGTTACTGTGCCGTCGGTGAAATAATCCAGGGAGTTAAGAGTATATTCCGCGGTTCTCCCACACCGTACAGCATGACTGCGCTTTTAACCTTCGGCGGAATTATTTACTCGGCAGTACTTGCCATGGTTACAGTATCTCCGAACGAGCCTGTAATGTTTAATTTCGTAACCGCGGTTTCCGCTATGCTGACACTTATTGCGGCAATGTACAACAACAAACGCGAGACCATGAACTTTGCCGTTGTTGCCAATCGCAGAACAAAGCATATTGTCAGACGTTTGCCCGATGAAGAATCGGAGGGTGAGGCAAAAGCTTTTGCCGAAAGAGATGACGCGTGCGATGTTATGAAGATTGAAAAGACAGACTTCATCGACGGATTCTTCGGCAGACTTTATCGTCCCGATTCGACTGCGGGAGTATTTATGACATTTGTCATGAGTGCTTCTGTTGCAATAGCCGTTTTGCTCGGTATTTTCGTGAACTTCCGCGGCGGTGACAGTGCGACAATTTGCCGTGTTGTTTACTCGGCAGTACTTATGCTTCTTCCGCTGTCCGCTTACATTACGTTCTCGTATCCGATGTACAGAGCAAATGTGGCAGCTAAGGAATACGACAGTGCCATAATAGGTGATTCTTCACTTGAAGAATATTCAAATGCTTCTATAATTTCCTTTGATGACAAGAATGTATTCCCCTCATATTCTGTGAAAGTACAGAACATGCGAATATACAACAATGCCAGAATAGACAGAGTTCTTTACTATGCCGCTTCCGTATTCGCATATGCGGGCGGACCTCTTCAGGATGTCTTCGAAGTAGCCACTAAGGATATGGGTGTATCCAAGAATGTTGAAATATTCGATACTGAAGCCGGATTCCTCGCAACACAGGTAGACGGCGTGAATATAATATTCGGCAGCAGTGAGAATCTTCAGAGCAGAGGACTTGAAATTCCCGAGGGAGCATTAACGGATGACGTGGATCTTTCGGACGAGCTGTCGATTATGTATATGTTCCGTGAGGACAAGCTTGTCGCGAAAATGTACATCAAATATGTAATGGATTCAGATATTGATCTTATTTTGAAGCAGTTCTCGGGAAGCGGTTTATATGTATGTGTCCGTACATTCGATCCGAATATAGATGAGAGCATGATAGCGAAGAAAGCGGGCATGAAGAAAATGCCGTTAAAGATTCTTCGTTACGCAAGCGCGGATGAAGTAGGAAAATATGAAAAGAAAGTCGACAGCGGCCTTGTTACATGCGGTTCACCTAAATCGCTGCTTCAGGTTATAACATATTGCGGCAAGGTTCTTCATACCAAGAAAACGGACATTGCGCTTGGTGTTCTGTCGCTTATGATCAGCACGGCGCTTCTTGTATTGCTTCTGCTGTCAAATTCGCTTACGATTTTGACGTCACTTCTTATTGTGGTATATCAGATTTTCTGGATTATCACGATTGCTATAGCGTCAAAAGTATTTATAAGATAATTGTACCGTTATATTAAAGAAAACGCCGATTCAAATAATGAATGAGCGGCTAATTAACAGAAAGAGTGGAAGGATATTGCTTTTCACTCTTTTTACTGTGTACATAGGAGATAATCGAAATGAGAGAAGATATACGCAGCTTTTTGCTTGATGTTGAAAAACCCGGAAGATATACAGGTGATGAAACAAACAGTGTTTACAAGGATTTAAGCAAGGTTAATATGCGTGTGGCATTTTGCTATCCCGATACATATGAGATAGGTATGTCCAACCTCGGTATGCGTATTTTGTGTGAATGCTTCAATAAAATCGACGATGTTTGGTGCGAAAGAGTGTATGCGCCGTGGGTCGATATGGAAGATGAAATGCGTAAAAGAAATATCCCTTTATTTACGCATGAAAGCGGAGATTCGGTCGGAGATTTTGATGTCGTTGCTTTTACAATGCAGTACGAGCTGTGCTACACGAATATTTTAAACATGCTTGACTTAGCTGGAATACCGATAAAATCCGAGGACAGAGGCGAGAATGATCCGATAATCATAGCAGGCGGACCTTGTTCTTATAACTCCGAGCCTATGGCGGAATTTATTGATGTGTTTGCCATAGGTGAAGGTGAGGAAGAACTGCAGGAGTTTGCGAGACTCTTTTTGGATATGAAGAAGAACGGTACATATACCAAAAAAGACTTTCTCTACAAATGCGCTACCGAGCTTAAGGGATTTTATGTGCCTTCACTGTATGAAATAAAATACCACGACGACGGCACGATAGCGGCAATAATACCGGCTGATGAAAATGTACCGAAGGTAGTAACAAAGAGAGTTATAGAGGATTTCGATAAGTGCATACCGCCCTTAAATCCTGTTTTACCGAATATCGAAACCGTGCATGACAGGGTAACGATGGAGGTTTTTCGCGGATGCATCAGAGGCTGCAGATTCTGCCAGGCAGGTATGGTTTGCCGTCCCGTGCGTGAGAGAAGTCCGGAAACATTGGATTGCATAGCTAAAACGATGATTAACAACAGCGGATATGACGAAATATCTCTTTCGTCACTGTCTATTTCGGATTATACGAAGATAAGCGAATTAACCGATAATTTGTTGAGCTGGACAAACGAAAAGATGATAAATCTTTCATTACCGTCCATGCGTGCGGACAGTTTTACAAAAGAGCTTATGGATAAAATCGCCACAGTGCGTCAAACAACGCTTACCTTTGCTCCCGAGGCGGGAACACAGCGTCTTCGTGATGTTATCAACAAAAACATTACCGAAGAAGAGATACTTCGAGCATGTTCCGTAGCTTATTCCGCAGGAAAAAACCAGATAAAGCTTTATTTTATGGATGGACTTCCTTATGAAACATATGAAGACATTGAGGGTATAGCGACATTAGCTACACATGTAGTTGACGAATATTATCGTACGCCCGACCGTCATAAGGGAAGACAGCCCCAGGTAACTTTATCTGTAGCATGTTTTATTCCCAAGCCTTTTACACCGTTCCAGTGGGAAGGTCAAAATACTCTCGAAGAGTTGTGCGCTAAGCAGGATTTTCTTTCATCTAAGATAAAAGACAGAAAAGTGCGCTATAATTATCACGATGCTAATGTTTCGCGTATAGAGGCTGTTTTTGCGAGAGGGGACAGAAGATTATCGAAAGCACTTGAAGAAGCGGCTCGCCGTCATGTTCGTTTTGATGCATGGGAAGAACATTTCAGCTATGATAATTGGATGGATATATTTGACACAGTAGGTATAGATCCCGCATTTTATGCCAACAGAAATATACCGGATGACGAAATTTTACCGTGGGATATGCTTTCATGCGGCGTTTCGAAGGAGTTTTTACTTTCAGAAAGACACAAGGCACAAAAAGCAGTTGCAACACCTTCATGCAAGGAAAAATGCTCAGGCTGCGGCGTGAATAAGCTTGTAGATAAGAAATATTGCCGTTGGTGTCCCGGACATCCCGAAAGCTCTGACAGCGCCGGAAGAATTACATCCGATAAAGTATTCCCGACACGTGAAGAGACAATGAAAAATACAATAAAGCCCGCAAGATATATCAGAATCAGATTCCGTAAATTCGGCGCAATGCTGTATATATCACATTTGGATCTCACCAAAACCATAATGAGGTCTGTTGTTCGCTCCGGATTGCCTGTATATTATACAGAAGGCTACAATCCTAAGCCGAAGCTTGTATTTGCCACACCTTTGTCGGTCGGATGCGGCGGAGAAGAGGAAATACTCGATATCAGACTTATGAAGGCTGTCGGCAACGAGGAAATAATGCAGAAGCTGAGCAGTGTTATGCCGAACGGTATTGAAATCACACGTGTGTACGAGCAGAAGGGAAAGCTCACGGATATTAAGTGGGCTGAATGCGAGATTAAATTCGGTATTATCGGCGGTGCGGTAGAACTCAGTGAGAGCGAATGTGCCGATATGAGCAAAATGTTCGATGAGCCTTACGTTATCATGAAAAGAAGCAAGAGCGGTGAGAAGGAGTGCGACATTTCACAGTTAATAAAGGGAATAACCGCTGTATGCGCAGATGGTGAGCTTACAGTAAATGTTATTACATCGGCGGATGCTGAAAACTATTTGAACCCCGAGTATGCCGCGAAAGCAATTGAAGGAAAATATAAGCTCGGTGGAGAAAACAGCTGGCATGTCATCACACGAAAGAAGCTGCTGCTGTCTGACGGCGAGACGGAGTTCATCTGATTTACGGACTATACAAAATACAGATATCCCCCAACACCCGCAAATAAGTGACTGCAGGTATTGGGGGATATCTGTATAGTTAAGGCGTCATAATGTTATATTCAGCCTTGTACATCCTTCAGTGCTTCGATTGCTTCCGCAGACTTTTTATCGAACTGTTCCTGAAGACTTTCGGTCATAGAAACAAGCTGTTCCGCGCCGCTATTTTGAACGCTTGAGAGGAATTGGTTGTATACATTCCATGAGCCGTAGCATGTTGAGTAGTCGAATGTACGGTTAGCGGTTAAAATGTCAATCATTTCGGTGGTATCCTCATCACGAGCGATTTTGCCTTTGAGTGTTGTTTCGTAGTATGCATCGGTGAGGTATGCGTCGGAGTAAATTGCCATTGCTTCAGTGATATCGCCTATAACATCACGATGCGAAGCTGCTGTCTGAGGTATACACATAGCCTGAGCCGTTGCTTCCATAGAGCAGGTGTAATAGCCTTGACTTTCATCGCGCATCGGGAAGGGAAGTACACCAAACGGATTTTCCATTTTGTCACGCAAATCCTCGATAGAACCGAGCTGCATTATGTAGAACAGAGCCATGTCGGTGTAGAAGCTGTTGTAACCCCATTCATCATTGTTGACAATTACAGTCAGGTTTTCATCGTTAAGCATTGACGCAACCTTTTCTGTGATACTGATGACATCGTCTGAAGCGGTGTTCAGTACAAACTTTGTTTCTCCGTTATCATCGCTGAGGTATACGAGCTGTGTGCCTGCTCCGTCAACTAAAGATAAGTATTGACCTATACCCGTAACAAGACCGTACATGTCACCTTCATTTCGTGTACCGTCACCGTTTGCATCCGACGCGACAGCTTCCATCATTTCAGCCATTTTGTCAAGCGTCCATTTTTGCTCACGAACGAGCGTATACGGGTTGTCCAATGAATTGCGTTCTATAAGTGTATTGTTGAAGAATAATGCACTGCATCCTTCCATAGTGTGAATGTTAGTGTCATTGCAGGCGAAAAACAATCTTCCGTTGAAAGTGAATGCGTCAACCGAGTTGCTGTCCCACCATGCGGGATCGAAGGACAATGCTTCAAATGAGCGTAAATCCAATAAGTTTCCAGATTCGGCCATCGGCAGACAGTTGTTGATTCGTTCCCATACCTGATCATATTCGTCGGAACCAGAGCTTACTGATTTTTTTACATATTGGGGAGCTCCCGTTGTTTCTTCAAGCGAAATCTTAACATTGTAAAGCTCTTCAATGAATGTTTTGCGCTCGTAAACCGTATCGTTGATAACTTCTCCTGTTATTTCGTCGGCGTCCAATGAAATAACCCACCAGTTTGAGTTGATATCTCCGAGCATTCTGAAGGCGTATCCGCTGTAATCCTTACTCTGAAGAGCTTCAAGCGCCGATGTTTCTGTCTCGGTCTCAGTCTCGACAACATCATCGACAGCTTGGGCGGATGAAGTGTCGGCTGTATCGGAGTTTTGGGCTTCTCCGCAGCTTACAGAAGAAACAAGGAATAATGCGGCAAGTAATAAACACAGTATTCGTTTCATGTTTCTGATTCTCCTTGTAATAAAAAATGATATATGTCATGTCTTTGAAGATTAATGCGCAGTAAAACATGTTTAGTTCGAAATCACATATCGGTACCTCCATATATAAGTTTATATCCGTTCAATTCGTATTTTAACACGATAAAAATGTATTGTCAATGAAAAAGACTAAATAACAATATAAAATTGTCAGAATTAGAAATACAATGACTTTATATTTATGCAAAATGGCAATTAAATATTTGCATGAATCGTTTTTTCATTATAAAAAACGGTTTCCATCAAGCATAATGATAGAAACCGTTCGAATAACTATAAACCAATATCCACCGCGGGCGATTAAATTCAAAGTCAGAAAGAGGAGGCGGTTTGTTCCTTGAAATTTAAACTGAACAATATCCGCCGATATTAGTCAAACATATCATGATTACGTTTTTTACCGATTAAAATTCCGCGCATGCAGTATTTCGCAACCAGCGGATCCTCGCATGTTTCGATTTGAACCTTAACAAAGTTGCGGTATTCTTCATCGCTCATTGCGTTTATTTCATCGATCATGTTGTAGAGAAGGGCATAAGTAGACGCTACGGTTATTATCTCGATTCCGTATTCACGGGCTATATCGGTCATCTCATCGAGCATCATTCCGTAGAAGTTGTTGCATTTATGATTCTTTTCGACATCGGCAAGCTTGCGGTAAGCTCTCACTTTGTCGAGAGGGTTTTCGGTTCGCATAGCATTGAAATATTGACCGAGGGTCATAGCCATGGGGGTCATGTATGTGTATGCAATGTATCCCTCGGGCTTTAACACACGCATGGATTCCTTGACTATTGTTTCACGTTCGGCTCTTGTGGAAGCATGATAGAGAGGACCCATTGATACCAATATATCAAAGCTTTCCGAATCAAACTGAGCAAGACTTCTCGGACTGGAACAGTATATGTTTTCAAGTGAAGATGACTTTGGAGAGGCTTTAAGCAGTTCGTAATGCTCTTCGAGAAGATCTCCTGCTGTTACTGAGTATCCCTTCTCGGCAAATTTGAATGCGAATGTACCTGTTCCGGCTGCCGTGTCGATTACTTTTCCTGATTTAGGCAGATATTTATCGAATAAATATTCGATAACTTCTGTTTCTGCGGAGGTGAGTCGGTCTGAATTGTGTTCTTCTCTGAACAGACCGTAATATTCAAACATATCCATAAAATTTCTCCGTTGTTTTGACAAATTATAATATTTTGTGAAAAGCAGGCATCATAAACAAAAACTAAGTGCGAACCTTCTCCAAATACATCTTAGCATAAAAATACGTAGATGTCAATAACTTTTCATAAAGATGAAAGATAGAAACATTTTTTACTTGTAATTGTGTGATGTGTATGTTATAATTTATTATAGGATAGTTTACACATGAGCGGTGAAGAACGAGTTTAATGTCCATCACTCGCGAATTTGATTACAAATGATAAAAGATGTTAACGCTCAGTAAAAATTGCGGAAAGGATGTTCAAATTGGAACTGAACGATAAAGAATACCTAAAGGAAGACGGTGTACCGTCAGCAGAAGATAACGATGCACGTGAAGCTGAAGCAAGTCGGGATGATACGGAAGAGACATCGGTAAAAAACGAAGAGTCCGATGAAATCGCTCACGAATCTGATGATTCCGAAAACGAAGCTACCGAATCAAATTATACGACAGATGAAGATGACATTGCTTATGTAGCGGAGAGAATTACCGGAGCACGGCACAGTATGGTTACAACTGCGGCTCCGATAAGAATACGCAAAAACGATGAAACCATGCGTATGAATTCGCTCAGCAGAATCGTAAACGAGAGTACGGAGAAAAGCGAGACAAACAAGGAAGAAAATGAAAAGAAATCCAAGAAGTTTGTACTTACTACCGTAATATCGGCTGTAATTATAGCGGTTATTTTCTCGGCGATTATTGCGGGAGTAAATATAGCCGCGAATAAGAACACCGATGCGGACATTACCATAGGTGATGTTGTCGAGGATTATGTAAATCTTGAAAGTACGGCAGAAGAAACCGAAACCGAGAAAGCATCCGAGACGGCACGGATAATAAACGAAACCGAGACGGTTAAGACAGAAGAAACAGAGGAAACAAAAGAAACAGCAGAAGAAGGAACAGGTACCGATTCGATTGAAGAAACCGAAGAAACGGAGACTACGGAACCGGAGACGGAACCTGTTGTGAATACTCCGACATATAATGTTGTTCTCGATTTCTACGACAGAGACGACATTGAAATATCAACCGAGAAAATGACATTGAGCAATTTGCTTGAGCTGTGCGGCATCACGTTAGGAGATAATGAGGTACCGTCGCTTTCGCTTGATTCCGTAATTGCGGCTGATACTACTATTACGATATATAAATATGAGTATAAATCGGAAACAGTATCCGAGGTGGTTCCGTACGAATCCATAGCGACCGAAACCGATTTGATTCCGCGCGGGGAGAAAAACTACTCACAATACGGAGAAAACGGACAGAAGAATAAATACTATACCGTAGAATATATAAACGGAGAGGAAAACTCACGCACTCTCGATTATGAGGAAACTGTTAGATATCCCGTTGACGAAATATACGAGGAGGGAGTCGGCGGCTCGTTTGTAGGCTCTGACGGTGTGACATATACATATTCATACAGAAGAGTAGTTCCCGCGACATATTATAATATTGAAGGACTTACATACCTCGGTACAATGGCGGACGAGAGTGTCATTGCCGTTGATATGGATAATATTCCGCTCGGAACACGTTTGTATGTTAAAAACGATACATATGATTTCGGAGTAAGAATCGCTTCGGATATCGGAGGTCAAGTCGATGATTGGGAAATTGATATCTGGCTCTCGAGCAGCAATCCTCAATTCGCATCATTCTCACAGGTCGGATATATATATGATATGGAAATTTATTATATAGATTAAATAAAGGAGAAATGTTATGGATTTTACACCGCTTCGTAAATATCAGGACTACCTGACAAGCTGGAGAATTCCCGGAAATGACTGTATGGTGGTCAAGGACGGAAAAGAAATTTACCGTTATATGTCAGGCTACGCAGACTGTGAAAAAGGCAAGAAAATATCAGGAGACGAGCTTTATTATTTTTGGTCGGCGTCAAAAGTAATAACCTGTTCTCTCGCGCTTAAGCTGCATGAAGAAGGAAAGTTTATAATGAACGATAGGCTTTCCGACTACATGCCGGAGTTCGCGGATATGAAAATAAGAAAAAATATTGACGGCAAAGAAGAGCTGGTTAAAGCGGAAAAACCGATTCTTGTTAAGCATCTTTTCAACATGACCGCAGGCTTCGATTATAACATCTCGACTCCGTATATTGATGAAGTTAAAAAGAAAACAGGCGGCTTGTGCCCGACAAGGGAAGTCGCAGCTGCCATAGCGAAAAATTCACTTTGCTTTGAACCGGGTGAACACTGGAATTACAGCTTGTGCCACGACGTTCTCGGAGCGTTTATCGAGGTTGTATCGGGCAAAAAGCTGCGCGACTACGCGAAAGAGGTTTTGTTCGATCCTCTCGGAATGACCGATACCACATACAACATGCCCTCTGCCGATAAGGTTAGCAGATTTGCCGTACAGTACAACTACAGAGATGACTTGAACAAGTTTCTTCCTACTAACAATACCTGCGGACATTTCTTAGGCAGTGAATATGATTCGGGCGGCGCTGGAATCGTTTCAAGCTGTGCGGATTATATGAAATTTGCGTCAACTATGGCAAACGGCGGAACGTCGTCAAACGGATACAGATATCTTTCTCCCGCAACAGTTGAGCTTATGAGCACAAACACCCTCGGAGAAGTACAGATGAAGGACTTCGGGTGGGGACATCTCATAGGTTATGGCTACGGTTACGGTGTCAGAACAATGATAAATAAGGCTATATCAGGTTCACTTTCTCCTATAGGTGAATTCGGTTGGGGCGGCGCCGCAGGCGTATGGGTAATAATCGATACGAAAAATAAGCTTTCCCTCGTATATACTCAGCATATGCTGAACAATCAGGAGAGTATCAATTCACCGAGGCTCAGAAATATTCTGTACTCGTGCCTGTGATGTCATTATATGACAGCGACAAAAATAGCTCCAATATAAACCGCGTGTAAATAATGTGAAAATCAGGTATAATTTTTTCACGTGTTATTGTATGATATTTACAGATATGATATAATATTAACAGTCAACAAATGCGAATTAATAGGAGTAGAAAAAGTTATGAAAAGATTTTTATCGCTTATATTAGCGGCACTTATCCTTTCCGCATCATTTACGGCTTGTTCTGAAGCGACAACAAATGATGACGAACAGGGCGGTGAAACCGAAACAGCACAGTCGGCATCAGAAACGGTAGTCGAGACCGAAGAGGAAACCGAAAAGTACATTGACGATTTGCCGGATACCATGGATTTCGGAGGAACATCGGTTAAATTTATAGTGGAAGATGATAATGCCACAGGTTTGGGCAAGCTTTCCGTATATGCCGAGGAGGATACGGGAGATGTCATCGATTCGGCAATTGTACAAAGAAATTCCACGGTTTCTGAAAGACTCAACATCGTTATCGAATTACTCGAATCATATAATGGGGGGAATAACATCAGTTCTATTTTGCAGAAGGGTGTAGCTTCAGGTGCGTGTGATTTCGATATCATGAGTGTATATCAGTACTACGGTATCGGTATTGCTACCAGCGGAAACGTATATAATATGGCTAATCTTCCCAATGTAGATTTCAGCCGTGAGTACTGGGGAACAGATTATATCGACAATATGTCGTATAAAGGTGCGATTTATTGGGCAACAGGCGATATAGCTCTGAAATATACAGGTGGTGTTTATTGTACATACATTAATGATGAAGTATGGAACAACAATTATCCCGAAGAGAATATATATGACATTGTAAACGAAGGCAAGTGGACGCTTGACAAGCTTACCGAGTATGCTGAGACGGTATATACAGATACAAACGGTAATATGGAAAAGGATGCAGAGGACATATACGGATTTATTATCAACTATGAGGACCCGATTGACGGTATGGCTGCCGCCTGCGGTGTTGAGTATTCTCAGAGAGACGAAAACGGTGTGCCTTATATCACAATCGAAAATGAACATACTATAAATGTTTATGAGAAGCTGTACAAGCTGATTGACGCGAACCCCAATGTTTATATTTCCAATAGTGACGGCGGCGGTACACAGACGATGCAAATGTTCAACAACGGCAAAGCAATGATTGTTGTCCAGAAGCTTTACCATGCCGGAATATTCCTTCGTGATATGGAAGATTCGTATAAGGTAGTTCCCGCTCCGAAATATGATGAAAATCAGGAATACTATATGACAATGCTTCATGACAGTGTAAACTGCTATGGACTTCCCGTTACAAACACAAACTACGAGCTCATGGGTGCTACTCTTGAGGCAATGGCTTCCGAAAGCTACAAGGTTGTATCTCCCGCATATTATGAGAAGGCTCTTAAGTATAAGTATGTACGTGATTCCGAGTCCGGTCAGATGATCGAGCTCATTCGTGAGCATGTAACAGCGGACTTTGCGGCTCTTTACTCAAACAGCATTGCGAATATCGTACATTTCTTCAGAGAACAGCTTTCATCAGGTACAGAAAACATTTCTTCCGTATTTGCCAAGAAGGAAAAGGTTTGGAACAAGGCACTCAGCAAGCTGCTCACCGGACTTGAGGAGAGCGCAGGCTAATGAATGGTGAATGGGGTTTATATTCAGCTTAACTATTGAGTAAGCTTACCCCATTCTCGAGAATTTC
>CAZWLL010000011.1:43444-49583 GCA_964634795.1 uncultured Ruminococcus sp.
TTAATTTAAGCGGGGTTTATATTCAGCTTAACTATTGAGTAAGCTTACCCCATTCTCGAGAATTTCCGTGACCGGAAATTCTCCAAAGCTAAGCTTAATTTAAGCGGGGTTTATATTCAGCTTAACTATTGAGTAAGCTTACCCCATTCCCTGAATTATAAACAGTAAAAAACGGATGCATGCCGAGCGAATCTGTTCGGTGATGCATCCGTTTTATTATAGATAAATAAATACTTATATTTAATTATTTGTTTTTCTTTTCTTCGGCTTCTCTTTTCTTGTCGTAGCCGCGGTTGATAAAGTATATAACGATGTTAATGGATACAACGATGAGGTTGAAGAAGTAAACTACCAAAACATATGTAGCTACGTGTTCACCTATGCTCAATTTAACGAACTTTGCGATGATGCCGCAGATGTAACCGGTTACTATGAGAAGAATGAAAGGAAGGCTCATAGCTTTTGCCGATTTTGCCTTGTAGTTTTTGATAACCGAAAGCGGCCATGAAGCTCCGAAGCATAAGAGCATACAAGCTTCAAGGATTGAAGAAAGTGTTCCCATGATAGTCATCTCCGAAAGATTGTTTAATTTAAAAATTTCCATAAAAAAGCGGTTCGCGGAAGAAATCCGAAAACCGCTTTTAATATACATTTATTAGCCGAGTTTAGCGGTGTTTACCTTGATGCCGGGGCCCATTGTGGAAGCTACAACACAGCTCTTGATGTACTGGCCTTTAGCTGCTGCGGGACGAGCCTTTATAACAGCGCCAACGAGAGTATTGAAGTTTTCAGCGAGCTTTTCAGCACCGAAGGAAGCCTTACCGATGGGGCAGTGAATGATGTTTGTCTTGTCGAGACGATACTCGATTTTACCGGCCTTAGCTTCGTTAACAGCCTTAGTAACATCCATTGTAACTGTACCTGCTTTGGGGTTCGGCATAAGTCCCTTAGGACCGAGTACACGACCGAGACGACCGATAGTACCCATCATATCGGGAGTAGCTATAACTACATCGAAATCGAACCAGTTTTCCTTCTGGATCTTTTCAACGAGATCTGTATCGCCTACATATTCCGCGCCGGCTTCTTTAGCTGCAGTAGCCTTGTCGCCTTTTGCGAAAACGAGAACGCGAACCTTTTTACCTGTACCGTGAGGAAGAACGATAGCACCGCGAACCTGCTGGTCAGCGTGACGTGAGTCAACACCCAGACGAAGGTGAACTTCGATTGTTTCGTCGAATTTAGCCTTAGATGTCTGGCAAACAAGGTTCATAGCTTCTGCGCTGTCGTAGAGCTTGGATTTTTCGAGCAGCTTCTGGCTGTCTGCGTACTTTTTACCTTTAAACATTATTATAGCCCTCCTCAGTCTTCAACGGTAATACCCATGGAGCGGGCAGTACCTGCGATCATGCTCATAGCCGCTTCGATGGAACCTGCGTTGAGGTCCTTCATCTTTGTTTCGGCGATCTGGCGAACCTGATCTTTTGTTATCTTAGCGACCTTTGTCTTGTTCGGAACCGGGGAAGCTGTTTCAATACCGCATGCCTTCTTGATAAGTACGGGAGCCGGCGGAGTCTTTGTGATGAATGTGAAAGAACGGTCAGCGTAGATAGTGATAACTACGGGGATGATAAGACCTATATCGTTCTTTGTACGTTCGTTGAACTCTTTAACAAAGTTCATACCGTTAACACCGTAAGGGCCGAGTGCAGGACCTACAGGCGGCTGCATTGTGGCTTTACCGGCATTGAGCTGAAGCTTTACATAGCCAACTATTTTCTTTGCCATTGCAAATAATCCTCCATATGTGGTTTATGACGGGAGACTGAATAGTATTTTCTCCCTCCCACTTTAATTGACGCTTTTTGCGGAAACGACAAACCGTTTAGCTCATATGCATTTGACGCATACATGAGCAAGAGTTATTCCTTGACTTTTTCAACGTATTTTTTGTCGAGCTTTACGGGAATATCTCTTCCGACTGTGGATACAATTACTGTAGCCTCGCCGGTTTCATCATTATATTCGGACAGCGTACCTGTGTAACCGCGGAATACTCCGTCGATTATGTTAACACGGTCGCCCACAGTAAATGCGAGATGCGTCGTGTGTTCTGTATCCTCTTTAATGATGGCGGCGGCTTCTTCCTCGGAAAGCGGAACAGGTTTGGATCCCGGTCCTACGAATCCGGTTACGCCGCGGATGTTTCTGACAACGTGCCAGGTTTCATCGGTCATGACCATTTTGATGAGAACGTAAGCGGGGAATATTTTGGATTCCACCGGCTTCAGTGGTTTGGTTCCGTCGGTTTCTATTACAGTTTCCGTCGGAATTCTGATATCCGTGATAAGATCGCCGAGACCTCTGTTCTCGATTATCTTTTCCAGATTGGCTTTGACTTTGTTTTCGTAGCCCGAATAAGTATGTGCAACATACCAACGCAGACCCTCGTTCATCTCATTAATATCGCTCATAAAATCATTATCCTCCCTGACTCAGGTTTGCGGGGAATGACATCGAAGCTTCTCAGAACAGAAGGCTGAGGCCGGCAATTGCTCCGGAGAAGCAATAGTCAAGAATTGCGAGAGCTGCGGAGAAAATAACTACGCACACAATCACAACTATACTGTTGGAGCGTACGCTCTTCCAGCTTGCCCAGTTGATCTTCTTGCATTCGGACTTAACTGATTTAAACCAAGCTTTGATGCGGTCCCAGGTCGACGGCTTGTCCGATTTTGCTTTCTCGGGCTTCTGCGCGTCGTTTTTCTTTACCTCGGTGTTTTTTTCGTTTTCAGCCATATCAAATACTCCTTAAGTGGTTACTTGGTTTCTCTATGCAGAGTGTGCTTGCGGCAGAAACGGCAGTACTTTTTGAGTTCAAGTCTGTCAGGGTCGTTCTTCTTGTTTTTCTTTGTGTCGTAATTACGCTGTTTGCATTCGCTGCAAGCAAGAGTGATCTTAACTCTCATTCTATCGGCACCTCCTTGAAAATTTTGACCGGGAATATCTCGGTCAGATAATGTACCTCCCTCGTCGGGGGCGTAAGTGATGCGTGTGTCATGACCGAATGACACGCATACGAAAAAAGACCCTCTGCACGAGGTAAATATATTATACCATGTTTCACTGCCCGCGTCAATATTTTTTAAAATATATTCGGGATGGTTTGTGCCAAAAAATATTATATATTAATCGTAAAAAACTGTGAAAAAACTTTATATTATCTTATTTACATTCTGACTAGACTGTGTTATAATATAATTCGGATTGCCCATGTCACGGTTTTCGGGTCAATGGTTGCGTCAGCGACATTTTCACCCGCCGAATGCTGAGACTTGGGAATCACTTAAATTTATTTAAAGGTGAAAGGAAAACACAGCCATGATGACAAAGGAAAAGAAACAGGAAATTATCGACGCTTACAAGATTCACGAAGGTGACACAGGTTCTCCCGAAGTACAGATCGCTATTCTCACAAGCAGAATAGAAACTCTTACAGAGCATCTTAAGAACAACAAGAAGGACCACCACAGCCGCCGCGGACTTAACAAGATGGTCGGACACAGACGTAACCTTCTCGGCTACCTCAAGGATAACGATATCGAAAGATACCGTGCTATCGTTGAAAAGCTCGGCCTCAGAAGATAAGCTTCCGAAGTTTTTCAGTCAACATTGACTGACGTATTACGAATGTGAATAAGCTGTCTGCGGCGCGGATGAGATATTCTTACGCCGCAGTACGGTTTTATTTACAGTATTCTGCTGTCGTACTGTGTCGGCAATTAAATAATTGCCGAAAGAAAAAACATGCTTCCGGCTGTTCTTTAAGTGCTGAAACGTACGGCGGTATAATAATAAGTTCATCCACAAAAAACAAAGTATTTCAGAAAGGCTCAAGACAAAATGTTTGAGAATTATAAAACCTTTTCCTATGACTTTGCCGGCCGTCCTCTTGTTATAGAGACAGGTAAAATGGCAGGTCTCGCAAACGGTTCTGTACTTGTGAGATACGGAGATACCGCTGTCCTTTGCTGTGCTACAGCTTCGGAAAGACCCCGTGACGGCATTGATTTCCTTCCGTTATCAATAGACTTTGAAGAAAGACTCTATGCCGTAGGCAGAATTCCCGGTTCTTATCTCAAGAGAGAGGGAAGACCCAGCGAAAAAGCAATCCTCACATCAAGAGTAATTGACAGACCAATACGTCCTCTGTTCCCGAAGGATCTCAGAAACGATGTAGTAATTTCACTTCTCGTGCTTGCCGTAGACCATGATGCGTCTCCAGAAATTGCGGCTATGGTCGGTGCGTCCATTGCTTTGTCTATATCCGATATTCCGTGGAACGGACCTATCGGAGGAGTTTTTGTAGGTCTGACAGAAGAAGAAGGACTTATAATCAATCCTAACGCAGAACAAAGAGAACGCTCATCACTCGAGCTGACTGTAGCAGGTACGAAAAAGAAAGTAGTAATGATTGAGGCAGGTGCTGCCGAGGTTTCGGATGAGAAAATGTTCGAAGCCATCATGCTTGCTCATGAAGAAATCAAGAAGCTCTGTGCGTTTATCGAAGACATTCAGAGCCAGATAGGTAAACCGAAGTTCGAGTATCCTTCTGCGGAGATTCCGCAGGATCTTTTCGACTCCGTTTACGCTTTCTGCTCGGAAGACGTAAAGGTTGCGCTTGATACCGACGATAAGAACGTACGTGACGCAAAAATGGCACCGATTTATGATGCCGTATATGCAGAATTCGATAAGGAAAACTCCGAAGAATACCGTAAGGTACTCGATGAGGTTCTTTATAAAGTACAGAAGAAGATTGTCAGACGCTGGCTTCTCGACGAACAGAAGCGTGTTGACGGCAGAAGAATGGATCAGATTCGTCCTCTTGCCGCAGAAGTACATCTCTTCAACCGTGACCATGGTTCGGGTATGTTCACACGTGGACAGACACAGGTATTGACGGTTGCTACACTCGGTTCCATCTCCGATGTCCAGATGCTTGACGGTATATCCGAAGAAGAAACCAAGCGCTACATGCATCACTATAACATGCCCGGTTACTCTACGGGTGAAGCAAAAGCGGTAAGAAGCCCCGGAAGACGTGAAATCGGTCACGGTGCTCTTGCGGAACGTTCACTTGTACCCGTACTTCCTTCAGTTGAAGAGTTCCCGTATGCGATTCGTTGCGTATCCGAGGTTATAAGCTCAAACGGTTCAACATCACAGGCGTCCGTATGCGGTTCGACTCTCGCACTTATGGATGCGGGCGTACCGATTAAAGCACCTGTAGCGGGTATTTCCTGCGGTCTTATTACCGAAGGCGACAGATGGATGACAATGGTTGATATTCAGGGACTTGAGGACTTCTACGGAGACATGGACTTCAAGGTTGCCGGAACACACAAGGGTATAACATCCATTCAGATGGACCTTAAAATTGACGGACTTACTCCCGAAATAATCAAAGAAGCTCTTGCCGTTACACACAAGGGACGTGATTACATTATCGACGAAGTAATTCTTAAGGCTATTCCCGCACCGAGAGCAGAGGTTTCCGAATATGCTCCCAAGATGATTACGATGAAGATTCCCGTTGACAAGATTGCGGATGTTATCGGTAAGCAGGGCAGCGTTATTAAGCAGATTGTTGCAGATACCGGTGCGAAGGTAGATATAGAAGAAGACGGATCGGTATTCATTTCAGGTGTTGAAAAATCTTCACTTGATGCTGCGAAGGCTATGATTGACGCTATTATATTCGAACCTGTTGTAGGTGACATATATGAAGGCGTAGTAACAAGAATTATTCCGATTGGTGCGTTTGTTGAATTCGCTCCCAAGAAGGAAGGAATGGTTCACATTTCCAAGCTTGACAAGAAACGTACAGAAAAGGTAGAGGATGTATGCAATGTCGGCGACAAGATAAAGGTTAAATTCCTCGGCATTGACGAAAAGGGAAGATTCAATCTTTCCAGAAAAGATGCTTTGGATGACTGAGCGGGGATAAATTTCAGCTGAATAGTAGAGAAAACCACCCCGCTCTCGAACTTGCCCTTCTTCAAACATCAAAGATGTTTGAAGATTGCCTATTGGCAAACGTGCAAGTTCCGTTTTTTAGGCTTAATTATAGAGTGGG
>CAZWLL010000012.1:0-48676 GCA_964634795.1 uncultured Ruminococcus sp.
CGTGTGCCGCCGAGGTTGACGAATACCTTATGGAATACAGCAATATGGAATAAATTTCGACAAAAAAATATCCCTTGTATGCATATCATTGATATGCATACAAGGGAATTTTCATTTTATCTTGTTGTTTGTGCTTCTACAAGAGATACACCGCAATACATTTCTCTGAGTTTAGGCTTTTCGATTTTACCTGTGGGATTACGCGGAACATCTGCGAAAATTATTTTTCTCGGGCGCTTATAACGGGGAAGTCCGAGACAGAATTCATTAATTTCTTCTTCTGTAGCTGTAACATCGGGCTTTAGCTCTATTATTGCCGCGGCAATTTCACCGAGTCGTGTGTCAGGCAGTCCGATGACGGCAACATCCTTGATTTTGTCGTTTTGTCTAAGATAATCTTCAATCTGTACGGGGTATAGGTTTTCGCCGCCTGTGATAACCACATCTTTTTTACGGTCAACAAGGTAGATAAAACCTTCATCATCACGTTTAGCCATGTCACCAGTATAGAGCCAACCGTTTTTCAATATTTCATTTGTAGCTGCTTCATTTTTGTAATAGCATTTCATAACGCCGGGGCCTTTAACGATTAACTCACCGACTTCTTCGGGAGCACATCTGTGTCCGTCAGGCGCAATAATATCGGCTTCCCAAAGATAACCGGGTACGCCTATGGCACCTACTTTGTTTATATTTTCTACGCCGAGATGGACACAACCGGGGCCTATTGATTCAGACAAACCGTAATTTGTGTCGTACTGATGATGCGGGAAAACTGCCTTCCAACGCTTAATAAGTGACGGAGGTACAGGCTGAGCACCGATGTGCATAAGTCTCCATTGTGACAGACGGTAATCTTCAAGCTTTACATCCCCTCTGTCAATAGCATCGAGTATATCCTGAGCCCACGGAACAAGAAGCCATACTATTGTAGCTTTTTCGTTTGATATAGTACGCAGTATCCATTCGGGTGAAACGCCCTTGAGAATTACTGCGCGGCTGCCGCTGATAAGACTGCCGAACCAGTGCATTTTAGCACCTGTATGATAGAGCGGCGGGATACATAAAAATACATCGTTTCTCGTTTGTCCGTGGTGATTCTGTTCCGTACGGCAAGAGTTGATTAAGGAGCGATGAGCGTGGAGAATAGCTTTCGGGAAACCGGTAGTACCCGATGAAAAATAGATTGCCGCATCGTCATCTTCGGTAAGCTCAACAGCAGGAGCGGTAGAGGAACAGTAAGTAACAAGCTTGTCATAGCTGTCGGCAAATTCAGGCGGATTTTTGCCTACAAAGAAGTAATTTTTCACAAGAGGCATATCAAGAAATACGGTAGCCACTCTCTCAGTGAATTCAGGACCGAATACAAGAACGGAAACATCGGCAAGCTCCGCACAATATTTGATTTCATCGGATGAATAACGATAATTCATCGGAACAGCAAGCGCACCTGTTTTAAGAATTCCGAAATAAATCGGAAGCCATTCAAGGCAATTCATAAGCAAAATCGCAACCTTGTCACCCTTTTCAACTCCGCGGGTTTTAAGAAGATTCGCAAAACGGTTTGCTTTTGTATCGAATTCTTTCCATGTCATTTCACGGCGATATTTTTCACCCGGTGTGGCCTCGATTAATGAATATTCACGCCATGTAATATTTACATCAGGTTGGTTTGCGGGGTTGATTTCCACCAATGCCACATCATCGGGATACAGCTTTGCATTTCTTTCAAGAAGATCGGTAATTACCATAATTTCAGCCGCACATCATGTGTTATGAAGCAATGTGCCGGCTATGCCTCCTTCAAACATTAATTAAGAAATAATTCTTAGACTGGCGGAAAACAAAAAGTCCTCTGCCGACTAATCAAGCAGAGGACGGATGTACCGTGTTACCACCTCAATTTACTATACTCTTACGAGCATAGCCTCAGCAGGCACTATAAATGCCCCGATATTATAACGTATATCACACGTCACAGCCTACACAGGTTGTTTGTAACCCTTCAGTGTGCTGCTACGGAAATGTATTCACGTAAGTTAACTTCATCGGTTTTCACCGCCCACCGACTCTCTGTCAAGTACCTTGCGTTACTGATTTTCCATCATCGCATTGTAAAACATAAACATATGATACCACGAACAAATACTGTTGTCAATAGTATTTATGAAATTAATTTTCAAAATGTTTAATCTCATCCTGAGACATAACACGGCAGCCACTGAAACCGCTTTCTTCGAGTTTTGAGAACAGTTTTCCGAGCTTTTTAACCGATTGATACAGAGCGACATCGTATTCGCCGCGGAGCGTGTCAGCATATTTTAATGCGTCAATGAAGTTGTCATCGTTATAAATAACGGCAAATTTTTTCTTCTGTGTAGGAATTTTATAGTTTTGTTCAAGAAGAATAGCGCAGAGACGTTCGAATCCGATAGAGAATCCGACTGCGGGAATGCTCTCACCGAGGAATTTTCCGATGAGGTTGTCGTATCTTCCACCGCCGCCGATAGCGCCTTTAAAGTCGGGACTTGAAATTTCGAATACTGTACCTGTGTAGTAGCCTTGACCGCGTACAAGTGTCATATCGTATGTAACCTCAAATCCGTCGGCGAGAGAATTAGCCGCATCCATAATGCGTCTGAGATTATCGATGGAATCGAGTTTACAGCAAAGCTTTTCGGCATCATCAAGTGTAAACGGCTCAACACTTACAGAGCTGATAAGCTTTTCTACTTTTGTGTTGTCGAATTTTTTCTCTATAAGCTCGGCTTTAACTCCGTCGAAGCCTATTTTATCGAGCTTATCCAGAGATATGCATACTGAGTCACAGTCTTCCTCCGCAAATCCCGCACCCATAATTATAGCTTTAAGAAGTCTGCGGTCATTGATTCTTATACCGAATCGAGTGAAACCGATGTTGTGGAGTGCTTTTGCTGTGGTTGTTATAAGTTCAACCTCAGATGTCCAGGAGTCTGAACCGATTATATCTATATCGCACTGATAAAACTCACGCATTCTGCCTTTCTGCGGGCGTTCGGCACGGTATACTCTGTCTATTTGAATTACCTTGAAGGGATTCTGCAGTTTTGCACGGTTATTAGAATAATAGCGCGTGAGGGGAAGAGTAAGGTCGTATCTCAGTCCCATGTCAGCGATTTCTTTTTCGTTTACATCGGAGGATGAAAGCGCTTCTTCAAGCTTTTCACCGCGCTTCATAATTTTAAAAATTAAGTTGAGGTTTTCTCCGCCGTCACTTTTATCGAGATTTTCGATATCCTCTATTATAGGTGTCGATATTCTTTCGAATCCGCAAGAGCGGTAGGTTTCGAGAATACTGTTTTGAAGATAGTCGCGTATGAGAACCTCATTCGGAAGATAATCCGAAGTACCTTTTACTGGTGTTATTTTCATGGCATTGTTTCCTTTAATGTTTTAATAATACATTGTATAATATTTTTGAGTAATTGTCAAGTAGTTGTCTTTTTATCTTCAGAGAGAAGCTTGAGAGCATCGTATATGCCGCCCAAATGAACCAGCTCTACTCCGTCGGGAATGTTTTTCAGGTGTGAGCGTTTGGGCAGTGCTATTTTCGTAAAACCTAGACGATACGCTTCATTCACTCTCTGCTCAATCGAAGCAACCGATCTGAATTCACCCGAGAGACCTACTTCACCGAAAGCAATCACATTATCCGGAACAGGCAAGTCTCTGAGTGAGGAAATCATTGCGAGACATGCCGCGGCGTCGATTGAAGGCTCGTCAAGTCTTAATCCGCCTATAACATTAAGATAAACATCGCATGCTGAAAATTTCAGTCCAAGTCTTTTCTCAAGTACGGCGAGAAGAAGGCACATACGATTATAATCGATACCGTTGGATGTTCGACGCGGAGAGGGAAATACTGTCGGTGTGACCAAAGCCTGTATTTCGGCAATAAGAGGGCGGCTTCCTTCCATTATACAAACAGCACAGCTGCCGCTGACACCCGTAGGTCTTCCTTCAAGCAGCATTGCGGATGGATTTGCGACTTCCTCAAGTCCGTCTTCGCACATTTCGAAAACTCCGATTTCATTAGTTGAACCGAAGCGGTTTTTAATAGCTCGAATTATACGGTGAGGCTGTCTTCTGTCACCTTCAAAGTATAAAACCGCGTCTACCATATGCTCGAGAACCTTAGGCCCTGCAATACCGCCTTCTTTGTTGACATGACCTACGATGATTATCGATGTTCCGTTGCTTTTAGCACGCTCTATCAATATTGAGGCACACTCACGTACTTGAGTAACGCTTCCGCTCATTGAGGAGGAGGTTTCGGTATATATAGTTTGAATGGAGTCGACTATCATAACATCCGGCTTGAGTCTGTCAAATTCAGCGATTATTTCAGATATATTCGCTGCAGTCAGAACATAAACAAATTCAGCGTTAATTCCCAATCTGTCGGCACGCATTTTCAGCTGTACCTTTGACTCTTCACCTGATACATACAATACACTGCATGAGTCTCCGATTTGTCCGCAGAGCTGCATGAGCAGTGTGGATTTGCCTATACCCGGCTCTCCCGCAAGCAGTACTACGGAGCCTTCAACCATTCCTCCACCGAGAACACGGTCGAGTTCCCCTATACCTGTACTGTGACGCAGATAATCCGGCATCGTGAATTCACCGAACTTTTGAGCATGCTCATAATCCTTTTCAAGCTTAACGGAACCTGTTATGCCTTTAGCTGAGCTTGATTTAGGAGATACCTGATATGTTTCCTCGACAAATGTATTCCAAGCTCCGCAATTCGGGCATTTACCCAACCATTTCGAACTTTGATAATCACATTCACTGCAAACATAAACTGACTTAGATGATGGTTTCATAATGGGTTTCCTTGATAAAATTGAATTTAGAACAAAAATACCTCAAAAAACTCCGTATTCTCATTGAATTGAGACGTACGGAGTTTTTTCGTGTGTGATTAGTAGCTTGTGATTGTGCGTTTGTTTCCGCCTATGTAGTCTCTTTCAAGTGAAAGAATACCGTTGTCCATACGGAAAATGCGGTCTGCATGTTCCGCTATTGATAAGTCATGCGTTACCATAATAAGTGTTTGTCCCATCTCCTCTCTTGTTTTGAGAAGGAGCTTCAAAACCTCATCGGCATTGTTTCTGTCAAGGTTTCCTGTAGGTTCATCGGCAAACACTATGTCGGGCATGTTAATCAGTGCTCTCGCAATGGCAACTCTTTGCTGCTGACCTCCTGAAAGCTCTGACGGCAAGTGGTTGAGTCGTTCTGTCAACTGCAGAGTTTCAACCAGGCGACGAAGAGTTTCCTGATATGAGAGTTCGGACTTATTGCACATCATTGTGGGAATAAGAATATTTTCGAGTGCTGTGAATTGCGGAATAAGATTGTGTCTCTGGAAAATGAAGCCCATGTTCATTCCGCGGAATCTGCTGAGCTCATCGGCAGACATTTTTGTGATATCCTGACCGCGAATTAAAACTCTTCCCGCATCGGCGGAGTCAAGGCCGGCACATATATGAAGAAATGTTGATTTACCGGAACCGGATGTACCTATAATCGCAACAAATTCACCCGGCTCGACTTTTATACTGACTCTGTTTACGGCAGTAATAACCGTATCGTATTGTTTATATTGCTTGATAACGCTTTCAGTTTGAAGCATATATTCTATTGTATTAGCCATTTTAAAATCCTGACCTTTCACGTAATTATTCAATAACCGATAAGCCTGTACAGAAGCCTATCGTAAAACTTCACTTGATTCGGAATATTTCCGATAAACCGTACATTAAAATTATTCTTCTCCCGAATATTCGGCACCTGCTCCGCCGTTCTGGAGTGAGTAACGGTTTTTATAGTAACTTCTGTACGGGAGGTATGTGGAGAAGAAGCCGCATGCTACAGACATCACGATGCTTGTCAGTATAGCATACCACGGCATGTAGAATACGTAACGAACATTTTCACCTGAGAAGTAAGGCATAATTACATTGTAGAGGTAGAACAGTATATAGCTGCCGGCGTAGCTGAGTATTATCGATACAAACAGCGACATTACAGCCATGCATAAACCTCCCTGCAGATAAATCTGTTTGATTTCTTTTTGAATAGCACCGATTGACTGCAGAATATTGAATTCTTTCTCTCTTTTTGTATAGTAAAGGGTTTGTGAGAAGAACCATACCAGAGGAGAAATAAGAAGAATGAGCAGAGAAATGCAGACATAGAGTTCGCTGTAATGCTTGTCTGCTGCGATGGCGTTTGTCAGAGTAATATCTTTATTTGATACCTTAACATCACCGTAAGTATGGCTCCAATTTCTGATTTCGGCATAAAGCTCGTTAACCTCATCTGTTGTTATAGTCTTTTCAACATAGATGTTAAAGGACGTAGCCTTCGGAACCTTTCCCGTGATTGTATAGTAATCATCGAGATTCATAAATATAGGTGTAGATCCGGACGGGATATCGTAGATTATCGCTCCGATTGTGAACTCGTAATATTCATAATGGAAGAAATCTATTTGATTTTTCAGCAGTGAACGGCCTGTTACATTTGAATCTACTGCTTTTATCTGACCTGTTTTTACAGAAATATAGATTTTGTCTCCGACGTTGAATTTATATGTCGGTACGTTCGAAATCGAGTCACCTATAACTACATAACCGGGCTGAAGAACACTGGAGATATCTCCTTCGTAGTCATAATCTTCGAGAATACGTATCTGTTCCGAGGTCATGGCTTTATAGACAATGTCACTTGATACACGCCAGTTCTTGTCACCCGTGTCAAATTCAGTACCTTCGTAGTGAACAAGGTTTTTGAACGCGCGTACATTTTTCTTTTCGACTATCATATGAGAAGCGTTTTCGTAAGCTTCCGTGGTGTTGTCGTTGATTTCGACAGCACTTACTCCGCTCATGTTATAAAGCTCTTCACTCATAAGCTCATCGTATTCGAAGCCTGATTCCGAGAGGTTAACCTCAAACTGGGGACGTGGATAGTATAAATCCGTTGTGTAGATGTCCGCCATATATAAGCCCATTATAAACAATGCGCAGAATACGATAGCGGTACTGAGAAGCTGGATGTTGTATTTTCTGAAACGCCAGATTGAATAGAACTCGTACTTAACAGGGAACTTTTCCGCGAATATATTGAACGAGCGCATAGGAGAAGTTACAAGGTTGGAGTTGTCTTCCGTAATAATAAGCGACATGGGGTCCTTTACGGACATAATCTTCATAGGCGTCCATACGGATGCGAGAATTACAACGAGTGTAAACAGGAATATCTTCAGTATTGACAATCCGTTAAATATGAATCCGTAACCCGACGGACTGTACATCAGATATGAAATAAGTGTGGAAATGCCGAGTGAGGGAATAAAAGTTACAACAAATATAATGAAGAGTTCCCAAAACGCTGTCGAGAACAGCATTTTAAAGTCCGCACCGAATGTTAAATAAATACCGTACTGGAATTTGTATTGGTTAATTCTTATGTTGTACAAAGAAGTAAGAAGGAAAATAGATACGGCAAGAAGTATAATTGTTACAAAAACAAAGGTTGTGGTATTAGCCGCAATGTTTTTAGAGAAGGTCATAAGAGGCGTTGTAGCTTTTGTGAACGTTCTGTCGGCATCACCGAGAGCGGCGAGGTCAGGCTGATAGTTTTTTTCAAATCTCTTGAGGCACTGATCGAGGTCGCCTGTGAAATAAAGATAAATATCATATCTGTTCTCACCGGTGAGAGAGTTGACATATTGCTCGGAAGAGACAACCTCAAATATCATGTCACTCTTAAAGACCGTTCCCTCATCTTTAATAAGGTAACGAGCCTGGTCCTCATTCAATCCTTTGAGAACCAAGTGATAGTTGTATTCTTCCATGACATGCTGATATTCGACATTGTTGTTGTTATCAGCCGATACGGACATCATACCATAAAGCACTTGGACGATGATTATCGCCATGAAAAAGCAAAAATACTGTTTGAAATTAAAAAAGACACTTTTCCATGCGATTGTTAAGCTTCTTTTTAAGTATTCGAATATTTTTTCCAAAACTGAAAATGACAGTACAAGAAACTGCGTAAACGCAGCTTAAAATCTGCCTTCCTCCTTTGCTTTGCCAAAATACATAGTTATCAACGATTATTATAACATGAATTATTTTAAAAATATATTATATAATTGTGAATAACATAAATTTATTAATTTTTGGTAATACAAAAATAACAGTCATTTTTGTATATATTGTCTATTGTAGTTATTTTGTGTCATTAAAAAGAACTTAATCCCATCTTTGATTCAATCAGAGATTGAAATCCGACGAGTTATTCCGAATATATGTCAATGTGCAAAAGAAAAAACTCAAAGTGACGGTATGAAAATCACTTTGAGCCTGATATAACGTGAAAAAGATTAGTGCCGTATAGAGGTAAGATAGTTTTTAAGCCAAACTATCGCTTCGGCATATCCGTCAAGACCATGTCCTGAAATTGTTTTAAGCGCTGCAAGAGAAACATAGGATATGCGCCTGAAGTCCTCACGGCTGTTTACATCGGAAATGTGTACCTCAACGGTCGGAATTGCCACAGCCTTTAACGCGTCGAGTATTGAAATGCTTGTATGGGTATAGGCTGCGGGATTGATAACTATTCCGTCAAAGTTTCTATATGCCGCTTGTATCTTATCGACAATATCACCTTCATGATTCGACTGAAAGCATTCGTATTCGATATTCTGTGTACTGCAGGTTTTGTCAATTAAAGCGAGCAGGGCGTTGTAATCCTGTTTTCCGTATATGTCTGGTTCTCTTATGCCGAGCATATTTATGTTCGGTCCGTTTATTATAAGTAATTTCATATGTATACCTCAGTTGACAGCTTAAAGCTCGTCGGAAAAATTGCCATCGGTATGTTTTTTCAATATTTCGATTATTTCGCTTGAATTTTCATCGGGACCGCCGTGCATATCATATACGATGTCAGCCGCCTTTTCATATAAAGGAAGCCGCTTTTCGTAAAGTACATTTAAATCATTAGCCAGTGATACTGGCCTGCCGTCCTTCGGCAGAGAAGAAATGTCGCGCTTTAAGAAAACGACGGTACTGTTTTGTTTCATTAACCCGTAATTATTGCGACGTGTTATCACTCCGCCGCCGCACGATATAACAAAGCCTGACATCTTAGAGTAATCAGAGAGAACATTGTGCTCAAGCTCTCTGAAATAATCTTCTCCATGCTCTGCGAATATCGTCGGAATGGATGTACCGCTCAGTTTTACGATTTCTTCATCAATGTCTATGAATTTTCGTGAAAGCTTTTCGGCAATCAGCTTTCCGTTTGTGGTTTTACCGACTCCGGGCATTCCGATAAGTATTATGTTTTTTGTTTCGAACTCTATCAGAGATGTAATTTTGTCGATTATTCTGCTGTCGATTTGCTCACCCGTAAAAAGCTCCGATGCGGCTTTTGCCTGTGCGACAAGCATGCACAGTCCCGAAATGCAAGATATACCTTTTTCTTCTGCTTGCAGTATCAGTGCGGTTTTTGACGGATTGTATATCATATCGACAACACCGGACAGCTTCGGAAAACAATCAAGTGATACGGGAGACTCTCCGTTGTGCGGGAACATTCCTACGGGAGTTGTGTTGATGATAATATCACAATCCGAATGAGTATCGATATTGTCGTAATTGTCCTTACCGTGACGTGAAATAATTACAATCTCCCTCGCGCCTCTGTCAGCCGCAACTGTGCGAGCCGTCATAGATGCTCCGCCGCTTCCGAGAATCAGTACTTTTTTCCCGCCTAAATCAATTCCGCCCTTGTCGAGCATGTATGAAAAACCATAGTAGTCGGTGTTGTCACCTTTTAATCTTCCGTCAGACAGACGTGTTACAGTATTAACCGAGCCGATTCTTAACGCTTCCTGAGATATTGTATCAAGATACTGCATAACTGTTTTTTTATACGGAATTGTTACATTGAGAGCGTCATAATCATTGCCTTTTATGTAAGCCCCGACCTCGTCCTCATCAAGCTCGATTAGTTTGTAATCATAATTCGATAAATATGAATGTATCTGCGGCGAATAACTGTGTCCGAGCGGCTTGCCTATAAGTCCGCACTTCATCTCGTTTGTTTTTTTCATTTATTAAGCCTCATGTTATTTTTCGATGTCTCCGCTGTCAAGCAATGCATCAAACAGAACGATAGCACACATGGCTTCGACTACAGGCACCGCGCGCGGCACAATACAAGGATCATGACGTCCTTCTATGCTGATTACAGTGTTCTCATGCGTGGATAAATCGACTGTTTCCTGCTGCAATCCTATAGATGGTGTAGGCTTTACGGCACAGCGGAATATAAGCGGCATACCGTCGGTCATACCTCCGAGAATGCCTCCGCAGTTGTTTGTTTTAGTACGTACTGTTCCGTTGTCATAGAAATACGGATCGTTGTTTTCCGAGCCGTACATATCCGTGGAAGCAAAGCCTGCTCCGAATTCTATCCCTTTTACAGCGGGAATCGAGAACATTGCCGCTGAAATACGTGATTCCATACCGCAAAAAATATGCTCACCGAGTCCCACAGGAAGTCCTATGGCGGCACATTCTATGACACCGCCTACGGAATCCTGCTGCATTTTCGCTCCGTCTATGATTTTCATCATATTGTCCGCGGATTTTGAGTTGAGAGTCGGAAGTTGATTTGAAAGAACGGTTTTAAAATCGTCAAGGTTTACGTCTGTCGGGTCAAAACGATAATCGAGAGCACTTCCTATAGATTCGATATGTGCGCAGATATAGATGCCGCGCTTTTCAAGCTCTTCCTTTAAAATACCTCCGAGAGCACATATGGGAGCCGTAAGTCTGCCTGAAAAATGTCCGCCTCCGCGAAGGTCCGCCATTCCATTCGTTTTAACTACAGCGGGATAATCGGCATGTGACGGGCGGGGCTTTGATGCAAGCTTTGTATAATCAGCCGAATGTACGTCTTCGTTTTTTATGACAATTTTGATTTTTTCGCCCGTTGTTGTGTTGTCTGCAAATCCGCTCACAAAAATCGGAATGTCGTTTTCCTTACGTGATGTTGTATGCTCACCTTGACCCGGAGCACGTCTTTGCATGAATGAAATTAGCTTTTCCGTGTCAACGGAAATATCAGCGGGAATTCCTTCCGCTGTGATTCCTATTTCAGGGTCGTGGGAACCGCCGAAAACTTCTATTTTGATATTTTTTCCGTAAGAAGTCATGTTAAACCTCCTTAATTAATACACAGCTTTCCTAAATCATCGAAGAAATTCGGGTATGATTTTGATACCGCTTCGCAATTTGTAATTGTAACAGGCGAGTGTGTCAATATTGCCCCTGCCGCAGATGCCATAACAATTCTGTGATCGTTGAACGAGTCGACAACGACATTGTCCTTTTCGTCCAATCCGCCGTGTACAGTGATTATATCATTGTCAACGGAAATATTTCCGCCGAACGCACCTATCATCCTACATATTGATTCGATTCTGTCGCTTTCCTTGAATCTGAGCCTTCCGCAATTATGTATGACAGTATTGCCGTCTGCCGCCATAGCCAATACCGAAACGATAGGAACAAGATCGGGTATATCCGAGGCGTTCAGTTCGATTCCATGCAGCGGTGCTTTTTTTACCGTTATGTTTGTGCCGTCTATTGATACGGCAGCACCGAATTCTGATAAAATGTCCGTTATCCTACGGTCACCCTGAGAAGTGTCAAAATTCAGTCCCGTAACGGTAATGCCGCTTTTATCTCCGCTGTCCGAAATCGCGCCCATAGCAAGCATGAAAGCGGCGTTTGACCAGTCTCCCTCAACGGATATGACGGATGGAGATGTGTATTTTCCGCTCAGTGCATAGGCATTCTCTTTTTCGGCAGCGTTTATACCGAATAACGCGAGGATTTGTGCTGTTAATGTAATGTACGGTTTAGATTCTGTATTTCCGTTTAATGTTATAACACTTTCCTTGCCGAAATACGGAAGCGCAAGCATTAATCCCGTTGTGAATTGCGATGAGACCGAGCTGTCAATGGTATATGTGCCGGGAGATATTCTTCCGCTTATTCTGATAGGATTGGACATGAATTTCGCTCCGTGCCTCTCAAGCTCATCCGTGAGCGGAGAGAGTGGGCGGGATGAGAGCCTGCCGTTTGTTATGAATTCCGCGTCTGTTCCGAGAACAGACGCAACAGGGAGCAGAAACCGCAGAGTAGAGCCTGATTCACCGGGATGCAGAATTGCTTCCGACGGTGCGCTGATTATGGGGGTTACAATAAAACCATCATCGGTGCAGTCGATTTCCGCTCCGAGTGAGCGCAGACAAGATACGGTTGCATCGATATCATCGCTTGAACGTGAGCATTTGATTACGGTGGTTGTGTCGGCAAGCGCGGCACAGATAAGGATTCGGTGTGCACATGATTTTGAAGGAATGGCACCTATTGTGCCGTGCGGTTTAGGCGAGAAGAGTGTTATTTCCATTTAAACTCTCCTGAAACGAATTTTTTCATATCACCGAAATCGATTTTCCATAGCTCGCATCTGCCGATTTCGTGTGGGACAACAAGGGTTATTTTATTGCCGTTTTTCTTTTTATCATGAGATGATGCTGAAATTAAATCATCTGTTTTGTAATTTCGATACAAAAACGGATTAAGTGAGTATTTCTTAAGCAGTTTTTCCAACCTGACAAGGCTTGTGTCATCGCACAATCCGCATTTAACGGCGCACTCCGTAATCAAATACATTCCCGATGCAACAGCGTGACCGTGAGAGACGGTGTAGCCTGATAGAGATTCTATACCGTGACCGAATGTGTGACCGAGGTTGAGCTTTTGACGTTCGCCTTTGTCAAGATAATCACGAGAAACTACGCTTACTTTATCCTTGACACATTCGGATATGATACTGTCTAAATCGGATGAAAGGTTTTCTGATTTTTCAAGAAGAGTAAACAATGCCGTATTTCCGAGGACACCGTATTTAATTACTTCAGCCATACCGTCGGATATAAATTCATCTGACAGTGTAGAAAGTAATGTCGGGTCTATAAGAACAAGCGATGGTTCGTGAAAAGCACCTGCGAGATTTTTTCCTTCGGGTATGTCTACAGCAGTTTTGCCACCGACAGATGAATCTACTGCCGCGAGAATTGATGTCGGTATAGAAACATATTTTATGCCTCTGAGATAAATCGCGGATGCGAATCCCGCAATATCCCCGACAACACCTCCGCCGAGTGCCAAGATGAAATCCCCTCTTGTAAGACCTTCGCTTGCGGCGTGACTCAGTATATCACAGAGAGTGTGCATATTTTTGCTTTGTTCGCCGTGCCTGAAAACAAAATCCTTCACATGGATAAATCCCGCGTCGGCAAGGCTTTTTTCGGCAGCCTCATGGTAGAGATTATATACTGTATCATCCGATATCAAAAGAAATTTGCTGCCGCGTATTCCAAGGGCTTCCGCAGTGTATTCGCCTATGTGAGAGAGTGAATTTCGTTCTATTATAATATTGTAGTTTCCCGCATTGATTTTTTCCATATAGTTAAGTAAATTATTTAACCGCTTCCAAAACGCGTCGTGTGGTGCACATAACATCATCGAACTGCTCGGGAGTAAGTGACTGAGCACCATCGCAAAGAGCGGCTTTGGGATTATTATGTACCTCTATCATAATACCGTCCGCACCGCATGCAGCTGCGGCGAGAGCCATAGGTTTAACCAAACGTGAGAGTCCCGTCGCATGGCTGGGGTCAACGATTACGGGAAGATGCGTCAATTCGTGAAGCATCGGAACAGCCGATAAATCAAGAGTGTTTCTTGTGTAGGTTTCGAATGTTCTGACGCCGCGTTCGCAAAGTATAACATTTTCATTGCCGCCTGCCATAATATATTCGGCACTCATAAGCAGCTCTTTCAATGTATTGGCAAGACCGCGTTTAAGCAGAATCGGCTTTCTGATCTTGCCGAGCTCCTTGAGCAGTTCGAAATTCTGCATGTTTCTCGCACCTACCTGAATAATATCGACATCTTCGAATAAAGGAAGGTGGTTGGCATTCATAATTTCGGTTACTATGGGAAGACCTGTCTCTTTTTTCGCTTCAAGCAGAAGCTCTATGCCGTCGGCACGCAGACCTTGGAAGTCGTATGGAGAGGTGCGCGGCTTGAATGCTCCGCCGCGGAGTATTGTAGCTCCCGATTTTTTTACCGCTCTGGCTACTTCAAGTATCTGTTCCTCGGATTCAACGGAGCACGGACCCGCTATTACTGTGAAGTTCTTGCCCCCGACGGAGGTTTTGCCTGAGATATCGATTACAGAATCATCCGGGTGGAATTTGCGGTTAGCGCTTTTGAACGGGTCAGAGATATGCTTTACACTTTCGACAATGTCAAGTCCGGCAACTAATTCCGCATCGATTTTCGTGGTATCGCCGATAAGTCCCACAACGGTTTGAAATTCTCCGACATATACGTGTACATCTACTCCCTGAGCTTTAATCCATTCGCAGAATGTATCTGTCTGCTCCTTCGAAACTCCTCTTTTTAATACGGCTATCATAATATATATCTCTTTTCTGAATTATTTTTATTATATTATCTTATGAAAGGGAAGTACGTATTTCAGTCAAAAAGAAAACGGGCAATTCAGTGTTAATACTGAAAGCCCGTTTTTAATATACGTTTTAAAAACAAAATTCCGGCACAAACACTCTTACTATTTCCTGCAGGTAAAAAAGTAAGAGTTAAAAAAGAAATATGCAACTGTCGCAATATTGTTTTTCATTACGGTTAATCCTTCTCGTTAAGATGACTTAATTTTAACACACGTTATTCGTAAAGTCAATATGTCTTTATCTTTTTTTTCTGCGAAAACGGCGAATTTCGATTTTGAACAAAACGGTAAGAGAAAACATAGTCTCATTTGGGTAAAAAAATTATTGAAGCAATATATGTTAAACATTACGTTATTGACGGTTGACAATAATTTATATTGCTTTTCCATGATGAATGTGATAATATAGATAAAAACTTAAAGTGAAAAATGCATTATGACAAATAGTCGAGATAAAGAAACTAAATATACTTTGTCGTCTTCCGTGAGTGTATTGAAGGGTGTAGGAGAGACAAGATTTAAGAGTCTCATGTCGATGAACGTGGAGAGCTTATATGACTTGGTGAATTGTCTTCCCAGAGCCTATCAGAACCGCGGAGATACATCACAAATCGCTGAAATTAAAGAAAAGCTTGCCGTCGGCGGAAGCGGTATTTTTTCCGTTATTTTGACCGTATCAAATGAACCGAGTGTGAAAATGATACGAAGAGGGATGACGGTGATGAAGTTCAGTGCCTTTGATGAAAGCGGAGCCGTACATATTACCTATTTTAATCAGCAATACTTAAAGAGCACAATACATACCGGTGCGGTTTTCCGTTTTTTCGGTAAGGTTGTTTTCGAAAACGGAATGCTCACGATGACCAACCCGATTGCGGAGCCGTATTACAGCGGAACGGTACTGCAGGACATCGTTCCCGTGTATCCGCTTGCGTCAGGTGTGAAGCAAAAATTCATGTCAGGCATTATTTCCGAGGCACTTAGATATATTTCACCTGAGCTAAGAGAATTTTTGCCGTCGGAGATGCTGACGGAGCTGTCGCTACCGACGTATTCTTATGCGCTTAATGCGATACATCATCCGCAAACAGTGGATGATATCGAAAAAGCAAAAAGGCGTTTGACGTTCAATGAGCTCTTTCTTATGATGCTGTCTGTTGACATAAAGGGAGAGGCAGGAAAAAAACGCAACAGCGTTCCGATAAAGAACACCGAAATAAATGAGTTTACCGATGTTTTACCGTATGAGTTGACGGCAGCGCAAAAAAGGTGCGTGAATGAAATAATATCGGATATGTCGGGTTGCAACCTCATGAACCGTATTCTGACGGGAGATGTGGGAAGCGGAAAGACCGTTGTTGCCGCGGCTGCATGCTATGCTGCGGTAAAGAACGGATACAGAGCCGCTGTTATGGTTCCCACGGAAATACTGGCGGAACAGCATGCGGATGATTTCAGCAGAATGCTGACACCTCTCGGTATCTCATGTGCTCTCCTTACGGGGTCAACAAAGAAAAAAGCCAGAGACATGATACTCGGCGGCTTAAAGGATAGCTCCGACGCGGAAAGAATCGACATAATTATCGGAACGCAGGCTCTTATTTCTGAAGATGTTGTGATAGATAATTTGGGAATTGCCGTTATAGACGAACAGCATAGATTCGGTGTATCTCAGCGTGCGGCACTATTCGAAAAAGCCGAAAACGTACATTGTCTTGTAATGAGCGCGACGCCTATACCGCGGACTATGACTCTTGTTTCATACGGAAATATCGCAATATCGCGTATAGACGAGCTTCCGAAGGGCAGACAAAAAGTAGACACATTTATTGTTAATGAAAGCTATCGCGAAAGACTGAATGCTTTTATAAAAAAACAGGCTGATGCGGGACATCAAACATATGTGGTATGCCCGGCAGTGGAAGAAAATACAGACAAAAATGAAGATACGGAAGACATCGGTGATATAATGCTCGTGGATGAATGTCGGCAAAATGATAAGCTGCCTATGAAAGCCGCCGAAACAATGGCGGAATACCTGACTGAAGCGCTTCCCGAATTGAAAGTCGGACTTATTCACGGAAAAATGAAGAACGCATTGCGTGAAGAGGTAATGCACGATTTCGAAAAAGGCAATATCGATGTACTTGTTTCGACCACTGTAATCGAAGTAGGTGTTAATGTTCCGAATGCTTCGCTCATGATAGTAGAGAATGCCGAGAGATTCGGACTTTCTCAATTGCATCAGCTGCGCGGAAGAGTCGGACGAGGCAGTGTAAAGTCGTACTTTATCCTTGTTTCCGATACAAAGGAAGAACTGTCACGAAAAAGGCTTGATGCGATTAAGAGTACATCGGACGGATTTAAAATAGCCGAATATGACCTTGAACAGCGAGGACCGGGAGATTTTCTGTCGGACAGCGGCATTATCCGTCAGAGCGGAGAGCTTAACTTAAACCTTGCGTCTTCATGCACCGATACCGATATGATAGAGAAAGCCGCATATTATGCCGAGAAGATAGCCTGTGACGACCCGTACCTTAAGGATGAAAGGTACACCGAGCTTCGCGCTCAGCTCAAGCGCTTCATAGGAAAATCGAGCAAAACATTAAACTGATACCGTACAATGACATGAATACGATATAAAATTGGTCTATGATAAAAGATAAATATTTCTCCGGAGGAAAATATGAAAAGCAGAACAACAAAGGCAGATATGAAGCTTATTGAAAAGGGGTTTGTTTATACGTCCGATAAAAAAGACATGTATAATATCCCGCTTACATTTAAGCTTGGCGAAAAGCAGATTTGCGGCATTCCCGACACTATGAAACGCAGCTGTACGCGTGAGATTATCGACGCAAACATTGTACGATATACATATGTCGGTGTTTGCGAGGAGTGCGGACTCGAAATAAAAGCCGTACATAACGAATACCGTGATTATGCCGTATCGGAATGGACAGCGGAATTCAAAAACCACGGATCAAAAGATACGCCGATAATATCCGACATTATGCTCGGAGGAGAAATAAAGGGTAATTTCTCTGGATTTGTTCACGGAAACGGTGATACCTGTGACGAGGAAGGATATGAATGGTATCGTGACACACTGAGCTGCGATGGATTACAGATAAATCCGACGGACGGAAACGCATGCAAGGGTGCTTTCCCGTATATGAAGCTGGTTTTCGATTCGTTTGTATGCCGTGTCGCCGTAGGGTGGAGCCAGATGTGGAAGGCTGTCATTAAGAGAACGGAAAACGGTGTGGATTATAGATGCGGACAGCTGAGATGCCACATGAAAATACATCCCGGCGAAAAAATGCGTACACCGACATTGACTCTTATGTTCACCGACGGTGATGAAACACGTTCGTGCAACCAATGGAGAAGATGGTATATTACGCATATTTTGCCGCGTGAAAACGGACATCCGCTTGATCCCGCTCTTTGTCTGCATTACTGGAGCTGCGAAGGAAAGCCGGAGCACACAGCCGCAACAGAAGAAAACCAAATTAACGCTATACATGAATATATCGGCAAAGGCTTGAAGCCCGATATATGGTGGATTGATGCGGGATGGTATAAATGCGATTATGACTGGCCGCATATCGGTACATGGAAGCCTGATGCGGAAAGATTTCCGAGGGGATTTAAACCGATTGGAGAGGTATGCGATGAAAACGATATAAAGCTTCTTGTTTGGTTCGAGCCTGAAAGAGTAACCGCGGGAACGGAGCTGTACGATGAGCATCCCGACTGGCTTATTGCACCAAATGAAAACGACTATCATAAACTGCTTAATTTAGGTAATCCCGAGGCGAGAGAATGGATTACTAACCGTGTAGACTCGATTATCAAACAAGGTCACATAAGAGTATACCGCCAGGATTTTAATTTCGATCCCAAAGCGTGTTGGATTGCCGCAGAAGAAGACGACCGTATAGGCGCAATGGAAAATTTACATGTACAAGGCTATCTGCAGTATTGGGACGAACTCATAGCACGCAACCCCGGACTGATTATAGACTCATGCGCATCCGGCGGAAGAAGAAACGATCTCGAAACGATGAGACGTGCGGTTCCGCTTCATTATACAGATGTAGGATACGGTAAACATGAGGTAAAACAAAAACAGTTCAGAGAAATGCACGAATGGATACCGTACTTCCGTTCACATAACATGTCCTGGGACAGAGAGGACGTTGAAAGAAAAGGCGGCACATGGAAAGAAAACGATGAATTTTCATTCCAAAACGCAATGGTGCCTGCCGCAACATATATGACATGGTATAATGCATCCGATGATGAGTTCGAACGTTCGAGAGCGGCGGAAAAAATTTGGAGAAAAGCATCACATTTAACCCTTTACGGCGATTATTATCCGCTGACCGAGTGCCGTAAAGACAGACACGACTGGTATGCGTGCCAGTTTGACGACTGTGAAAACAATTGCGGATTTGTTCAGTTTATCCGCAATATCGATTCCGATGAGGAAGAGTTTACAGTGCATATGCATGTGAAAAAAGACAGTATATATTCATTCGAAAACTCGACAACGGGTGAAACCTTCGAGAAGAGCTCCGATGAACTGGCGAACGGACTTACCGCAAAGCTGGCTCAGAGAGAGGGAACTGTATTCTTCTATAAAATGAAATAAAAAAGAAAAAAGTGTATTTCGTCAATTTAAACGGCGGAATACACTTTTTTGTCTATGTATGGTTTTATATAATTAATTGCGGCATGGCTTGTATGCAAGCAAAATATATTACATGCTTTCGTGGAAGGTACGCTTGATAACCTCGAGCTGCTGTTCACGGGTGAGGCGGTTGAAGTTAACGGCATAACCGGATACACGTATGGTCAGAGTCGGATATTTTTCGGGGTGTTCCATCGCATCCTCGAGAACTTCGCGATTCATGACATTTACATTGAGATGATGAGCGCCCTGTCCAAAGTATCCGTCTAAAATGGAAACAAGGTTTTTAACTCTGCTCTCGTTTGTTTTTCCGAGTGCGTCGGGAACAATCGAGAATGTATTTGATATACCGTCCTGACAAACAGCACGATAAGGTATTTTAGCGACTGAGTTCAGCGATGCGAGTGCTCCGTATGTATCACGTCCGTGCATAGGGTTAGCACCGGGTGCAAAAGGCTCTCCAGCGTGTCTTCCGTCGGGAGTGGATCCTGTTTTTTTACCGTACATAACGTTGCTTGTGATAGTAAGAGCCGATAATGTATGCATTGCTCCGCGATAGAGGGGGTGCTTCTTTAATTCAGCTGAGAAATATGACACGATTTCAACGGCAATATCGTCAACAAGGTCATTGTCGTTGCCGTATTTCGGGAAGTCACCTTCAACATCGAAGTCAACGGTTATTCCGTTTTCATTGCGGACGGGTTTGACTTTGGCAAACTTGATTGCGGAAAGAGAATCGGCGGCGATAGATAATCCCGCTACTCCGAAAGCGGCAAGTCTTTCGACTAAAGTATCATGAAGCGCCATTTGACTGCTTTCATATGCGTACTTGTCGTGCATATAGTGGATAATGTTTATCGTGTCGACATAAAGCTCAGCCACATATGCGAGTACTTTCTTGTAGTTTGACAATACCTTTGAGTATTCTAAAACTTCATCGTTGTCTTTTTCTATTCCGGGAACTACCTGCATGCCTTTGACTTCGTCAATACCGCCGTTTATCGCATACAGTAAGCTCTTGGCAAGGTTGGCTCTCGCACCGAAGAACTGCATTTGTTTACCGACTGCCATAGCGGATACACAGCAGGCGATGCAGTAATCGTCTCCGTACATGGGTCTCATAATGTCATCGTTTTCATATTGAATCGAGTCGGTTTCAATGCTTATGTGTGAACAATAATCCTTGAAAGTCTTAGGAAGCGACTTACTCCAAAGCACGGTTAAATTCGGTTCTGGTGCGGTTCCGAGATTGATTAATGTGTGCAGATAACGGAAAGAGTTTTTTGTAACCAATGTACGTCCGTCGACGCCCATACCGCCTATTGATTCCGTTACCCATGTCGGGTCACCGCCGAACAGTTCGTTATATTCGGGGGTTCTGAGATGTCTTATCATACGGAGCTTAATAATAAATTGGTCTATCAGCTCCTGTGCACCTTCTTCTGTCAGCACTCCGTTTTCAAGGTCGCGCTGAATATATATATCAAGGAATGTGGACGTTCTTCCGAGAGAGGTTGCGGCACCGTTGTTTTCTTTTGTACCGGCAAGGTATGCCATATAAAGATTCTGAACAGCCTCGTGAGCGTTTTCCGCAGGCTTTGAAATGTCACAGCCGTATGTGAGAGCCATTGCCTTCATTTCATCCAGCGCACGTATCTGCATTTGTACTTCTTCTCTGAGACGGATTCTTTCATCCGTCATCGGGCCGTCAAGCATGTCGAGATCTTTTTTCTTTTCTTCAATCAAAAAGTCAGTGCCGTACAGCGGTACTCTTCGGTAATCACCTACGATTCTTCCTCTTCCGTACGCATCGGGCAGACCTGTCAGCAGTCCGGCTGTTCTGGCGAGTCTCGTGCGCTTCGGATATGCGTCGAATACGCCTTCGTTGTGTGTTTTACGGTACATCTTAAAATGCTTTTCGATTTCGGGATTAAGATGATAGCCGTATTGTTCAAGCGCAGCTGTGGCGTTTCTCATTCCACCGAATGGATTTACTATTCTCTTCAGCGGCGCGTCTGTCTGTAAACCAACAATAACCTCATTTTCACGGTCAATATAACCGGGAGCGAAGTTGTTGATTCCCGACACGGCATTAACCTCAACGTCGATGATGCCCTTATTGATTTCTTCTTTTATTAATGCTTCTGCCTTTTCCCATACTTTAGATGTTTTTTCGGAAATCGGCGAGAGAAAGCCTTCGTCTCCGAGGTATGGTGTGTAATTCTTTTGTATGAAGTTGCGTACATTTACAAGATGACGCCATTCACCTGTTTTAAATCCGTTCCATGCGCTGCAGTTTACATCAATACTCATAATAACCTCCGTAAATATTATGACAAACAGTTTTTATTCAGTCTGTCATTCCATATGTTTATATTATTATTGTTATTAATCGGCTGAAGACCCTTAAGCCTGTAATTTAATCCCATAGCGGCGTATTTGGATTCACCGAGGTTGTGATACGGCAAAAGTTCAACACGCTTGACATTTTTTATTGTTTTGATATATTCCTCGAGCTTTTCAAAATGTTCGGTGCTGTCTGTGATTCCGGGAACGACAACGTGCCGTATCCACAGCGGAATCTCGGCTTCTTGTGCCGATTCCAAAAACAGCAGAGTGTGTTCAATTGACTGTGATGTGATAGAGTGATACATATCGGGATCGTAATGCTTTACATCGTATAGAATAAGGTCGGTGTATTTCAGTATTTCATCGTAATCGCCTCTGCCGCATCCCGATGTATCAAGGCACGTGTTTATGCCGTTGTCTTTGCATAATCTCAGACATTCCGCAAGGAAAGTCGGTTGAGTGAGCGGTTCGCCGCCGGAAAAGGTTACCCCTCCGTCACTGCCGTAATATACTTTGAATCTGAGAAGCTTTTTTAATATGTCATCGGGCGAGACGGTGTTCGCATTGCCTATTTCCCATGTGTCTGGATTGTGGCAGTAGATGCATCGCATGGGACATCCCTGCATGAATACAACACTGCGTATTCCGGGACCGTCCACAAGGCCCATAGACTCAAATGAGTGAATATAACCGAGCATTATAACCGTCCTTTCTGCTTTGAAAAACAAAAAGCCGACGTCCGAGCAAAAGTGCCCAGACGGTCGGCTAAATATAATCATACTCCACGCGGTGTTTCCGCATTATCCGTCAGTTATATGACAAATATATTTTAACAGAATGTATGTTGCATGTCAATGTGATATTGTTAGAAAAATGGGAGGAAAAAGAAGGTAAAACTATACTGTTTTCATGAACGTTTTTTACTGCAACTCGATAAGCTCATATTCACGTGAACCGAATCCGAGAGCGGACGCAGCTTCGATTGTGTGTATACCGTGTCTGGTTTCTATTCTTTCTATGAGATGATCTCTTCCGGGAGCATCCGATGAATATACAAGGTCAATGCATGCCTGGTCGATTGCTATAGGATCTGTAGACGCAAGTATGCCGATGTCGGGCATACAAGGATCTTCCGCTACCGCACAGCAGTCACAGTCAACGGACATATTCTTCATGACATTGATGTAAGCGGAATGTGTACCGAAGTGTTTTACTACGGAATATGCCGCATCTGCCATGGATTCGAGGAACAAATCGTGCTCAGCAGTCCAAATTTTCGCGGGATCGCCTGCACCGTGAATATAAGCTTTACCGTAAGAGGACGCGATTCCTATTGACAGCTGCTTGAGAGCTCCGCCGTATCCGCCCATGGGATGTCCCTTGAAGTGAGAGAGAACAAGCAGGGAATCATAGTCCTTGAGGTGGCATCCTACATAGTTCTTTTTGATAATTTTTCCGTCGGGTATGTCGAGAATCAGGTCGTCTCCCGCACCGTCGAGAAGGTCTACATTAAAGAATTTGCTCCATCCGTGCTTATCGAGAGTTTTGAGGTGCTTTTCGGTAGTATTGCGTGAGCCTTCATATGCAGTGTTGCATTCTACTACGGTACCGCCGTTTTTCTTAATTACATCATTCCAGAATTCGGGACCGAGGAAGTTTTGATTTCCGACCTCTCCGCTGTGAAGCTTCACGGCTGTTTTGCCGACGAGATTTTCACAAACCAAATCATACATTTCAGAGACTTTTTCAGGTGTGATTTCGCGAGAAAAATAAACCTTTGATTTCATGTTATAATCTCCTTCTATAAAATATATAATATAAATTTAAGTTCGGTTGACCGAATTCGTAAGAGGGATAGCTCTTTTAATGTGCTCTTATCAGAAATTTATAACACCGAGATGCTCGAGGAGTACCTTTATTCCTATGAGAATAAGAATGACTCCGCCTGCTATTTCGGCTTTCTGCTTATAACGCATACCGAAAAGATTTCCGATCTTTAAGCCGATACCTGAGAGAATAAAGGTGGTTGCTCCGATGAATGATACTGCAGCTGCGATATTGACATTCGGAAGAAGAGCAAAAGTAATTCCGACCGCGAGAGCATCAATGCTTGTAGCTACGGCGAGGGGAAGCATTGTCTTGAATGAGAATGAATCATTTGATCCTTCGGAGTCGTTTGAGAAGCTTTCGCGAATCATATTAACGCCGATAAGTGTAAGCAGAATAAATACGACCCAGTGATCCACTGCGGTGATGTATTTCTCAAATGCGGAGCCGAGCAGATAACCGATAGTCGGCATTAACGCCTGAAAACCGCCGAACCAAAGTCCGATGATGAGAAAGTGCTTGGGTCTTATATCCTTAGTGGAAAGCCCCTTACATAGCGAAACAGCGAAAGCATCCATTGAAAGTCCGACTGCAATTAAGAATAATTCAAATAGTCCCATGATTTTATACTCCAAATATATAAAAATTTTGGCGTGGGCATAAAAAAAGACACAAGTACAGCCTCACACCGTACCCGAGTCTCGTTATTTAAGGCAAGCCAGACTTCATAGAGTCGGTATGTTGACTTGACACGCTGAATGCGCTATCTACTCCCTGGGTATTTCAACTATAATATCATACCAATCGGATTATGTCAATACAAAACCGTTAATTTTATAAATTATTAACAATTTACCTGAGCCCGTTTAATATGAACCTGAATTTGCTCATCATCTTAAAAGCACTATTGCAATACAGAAATTAATTTGATATAATTATATGAATTTAAAACGGAAATACCTAATAGCGGCATCGACGGCATAATATTAAGGTGCGGAATAATTAAGAGGTTATACATGACGAGACTTGACAAATATATCTGTGATTGCGGAATTCTTACCAGAAGCGAAGCAGTGCGCGCAGTAAGAAGCGGAAGGGTAACGGTAAACGGCAATGCCGTAAAAGATCCTTCTTTAAAGATAGACGAGAACAGTGCTTGTGTGGCTTTGGATTCGAAAACGATAAGCTGGAAAAGGTTTCGTTATATTATGTTAAATAAACCGAATGATACTGTGAGTACAACAGAAGATGACCCGAAATCCGTAATGAAGCTGCTGCCGAATGAGTTCTCGCATATGGACATGTTTCCGTGCGGCAGACTTGATATTGATACTACGGGGCTGCTTATAATAACAAATGACGGTCAAACCGCTCATAATTTATTGTCGCCGAAAAAACACTGTGAAAAAACATATCGTTTTACCTGCAAGCCTATAACCGAAAAGCAAAAATGTCAGCTTGAAAACGGTATAGAGCTGTCAGACTTTACGTCAAAGCCATGCAGTGTTTCGCTTATATCTGATTCATGCGGCGAAATAACGGTAACCGAAGGTAAGTATCATCAGATAAAGCGAATGTTTCTGGCGGTAGGCTCGGAAATCTTAACACTGGAAAGAATTATGTTTGCGGGCATAAGGCTCGATGATTCTTTGAATCCCGGAGAATGGCGTGAGCTTACCGAAGAAGAAGAAAATATGCTTTTAGGTTATAATATCAATGAAGGGAATTAATCGATGAATATAAACGAAAAAATAGCGCATGAGCTCAATGTACCACTGGATAAACTGAACTCGGCGGTAGAGCTTCTCGATGCGGGCAACACTGTACCTTTTGTTGCACGATACAGAAAGGAAGCTACAGGCGGACTTGACGACGGAATACTCAGAAATCTGTTGGAGAGACTAACCTATCTCAGAAATCTCGAAAAGAGAAAGGATGAGGTGAAAAGCCTCATTGAAGCTCAAGGCAAGCTCACGGATGAGCTTATCACCTCAATAGATGACGCAGACTCATTAACCGAGGTAGACGATATTTACAGGCCGTACAGACCTAAGAGAAAAACAAGAGCATCGGTCGCGCGTGAACATGGACTTGAGCCTCTTGCTGTGCTTATATCGGAACAACTTGCCGAATATAACGAGCCTATCGATAAAACCGCTGAAGGCTATATAAATGATGAAGTGAAAAGTGTGTCTGATGCGTTGGCGGGAGCAAAAGATATTATCGCGGAAAATGTTAGTGATAACGCAGGCTACAGACGTATGATAAGAAGTCTTACAATGCGTCACGGTAAGCTTGTGTCGAAGATGACGAATGAAAATCCCACATATGAGCAGTACAGAGACTATTCCGAACCGATTTCGAAAATACCTCCGCACAGAATACTGGCGCTGAATCGAGGAGAGAAGGATGAAGCGCTGACTGTTGCCGTGGAAATAGATCGTGACATCATACTTAACTCGCTTTTTTCCGAGGTTATAACGAATTATAAAAGTCAGGCGTTCCCTTATATGGCGTCAGCGGTGAGTGACAGCTACGACAGACTTATTGCTCCGTCAATTGAGAGGGAAATAAGAACCGAACTGACAGACAAGGCAAGTGAGAGTGCGATATCTCTTTTTTCGGTAAATTTGAAAAATCTGCTTATGCAGCCTCCGCTTAAGGGAAAGACGGTTTTAGGGTATGACCCCGGATACAGAACAGGCTGTAAGCTGGCTGTAGTTACAAAAACAGGCGCTGTGGCGGAAACGGCGGTTATTTATCCGACAAAACCGCATGAAAAAATCGATGAATCCAAAAGAGTTGTTCGCCGTCTTATAGAAAAGTATTCCGTGGATGTCATAGCAATAGGCAACGGAACGGCATCCGGTGAAAGTGAAATGTTCATAGCGGATTTGCTCGGCGAAATCGGAGGAAAAACAAAGTATATCATAGTATCTGAGGCGGGAGCGAGCGTATATTCGGCATCGGAGCTCGGGGCGGAGGAATTCCCTGATTATGATGTTACCGAAAGAAGCGCGGTCTCGATTGCCAGACGCCTTCAGGATCCGCTTGCGGAGCTTGTTAAAATAGATCCAAAATCAATAGGTGTAGGACAGTATCAGCATGACATGAAGCCTGTACGACTCGATGAAGCATTAACGGGTGTTGTCGAGTCATGCGTGAACTCGGTCGGAGTTGACGTGAATACCGCATCGTATTCATTGCTTTCGTATATTTCGGGAATAAATGCGGCTTCCGCTAAAAACATAGTGAAATATCGTGAGGAAAACGGAGAATTCAAAACCAGACGCGAGATTTTAAAGGTACCTCGTTTCGGAGCGAAAGCATTCGAGCAGGCAGCGGGATTCCTGCGCATACCCGGAGGAGATGAAGCGTTTGACAATACCGGAGTTCATCCCGAATCATATAAAGCGGCAGAGCGGCTTCTCACAAAATTCGGATATACAAAAAAAGATGCTTACGGCGGAATAAATCTGAAGGAATCGGTAAAGAAGTACGGGGCAGGTAAGCTTGCCGCAGAGCTTGATATCGGAGAGATGACACTTTCGGACATACTTGATGAGCTTGAGAAGCCCGGACGCGACATACGTGATACTCTTCCTCCGCCGATACTCAGAAACAGCGTACTTACTATAGAGGATTTAAGCGAAGGAATGGTGCTTACGGGAACCGTGAGAAACGTAATAGACTTCGGTGCTTTTGTCGATATCGGAGTTCACCAGGACGGGCTTCTGCACATTTCGGAAATGAGCGACAAATATATTAAGCATCCGTCGGAGCTTTATGCGGTGGGAGATATAATAAAGGTTGCGGTGAAAAGCGTGGACGTCAAAAGAAAGCGAATATCACTGACACGCAAGGGAATATCGGAATAACATTCTAATAAAATTAGAATAAGATGACCTCGGTATAGGATGCCGCAAGCCGATTGAGCATCATACAGTATGCATATTGCACAAACTATTAAATAAAATTTCGGTAAAAAAAACTCTTTAAAAATCAGTTTCGATTTGATACAATATATGCAGGTTAATAAGCAAGGAATATACTTAAGCTTAAATTACAATTTGTTTGATAATTATCCAAGGAGGATTAAATAATGGCAAGCTTATCCCTTAAACACATCTATAAGAAATATCCCGGCGGCGTTACAGCCGTATCCGACTTTTGCCTTGAGATTAAGGATAAGGAATTCCTTATTCTCGTAGGTCCTTCAGGCTGCGGTAAAACAACAACTCTTCGTATGATCGCCGGCCTTGAAGAAATCACAGAAGGCGAACTCTTCATCGGTGACAAACTCGTTAACGACGTAGCTCCGAAGGATAGAGATATCGCGATGGTTTTCCAGAACTACGCTCTTTATCCGCATATGTCAGTATTTGACAACATGGCATTCGGTCTGAAGCTTCGTAAGACTCCGAAGGAAGAGATTAAGCGTCGCGTTGAAGAAGCAGCTCGTATTCTTGACATTACACACCTCCTCGACAGAAAGCCGAAGGCACTTTCCGGTGGTCAGAAGCAGCGTGTTGCACTGGGTCGTGCTATCGTTCGTAATCCTAAGGTATTCCTTCTCGACGAACCTCTTTCAAACCTTGATGCTAAGCTTCGTGCAACGATGAGAACAGAGCTTACAAAGATTCACCAGAGAGTCGGCACAACATTCGTATACGTAACACACGACCAGACAGAAGCTATGACAATGGCTACTCGTATCGTTGTTATGAAGGATGGTCTTATTCAGCAGGTTGATACACCTCAGAACCTTTACGATTATCCTGTTAACCTCTTCGTTGCAGGCTTCATCGGAACACCTATGATGAACTTCATCAACTGTGTTCTCGAAAAGAAGGGCGAAGATCTTTACATTACATTCGGCTCCAACTCACTTAAGCTCCCCGCAGAAAAGGCTTCCAACCCCGCTCTTAAGGATTATATCGGCAAGGAAATCGTTGTAGGTATTCGTCCCGAATGTATCCATGATGATGCTGCTACAATCAGAGCTATGTCTGATTCCGTTATCGAAACAGACGTTGAAGTTACTGAGCTTATGGGCGCTGAAATTTATCTCTACCTTGTTGCAGAAGAGACATCTCTTACCGCTCGTGTATCTGCTCGCTCCACAGCAAGAGCCGGTGATATCATTAACGTAGCATTCGATATGTCCAGAGTTCACCTCTTCGACAAGGATACTGAAAGATACATTATTCACTAATCGTACAATTAATCCGTCATCTGTTTGGATGGCGGATTTTTTTGTTTATATGTTACTATGAAGTGGCAAATTGAACTTTGACATTGGTTAATAGTAGAGTGAATTTATAAAAATATTAACTTAAAATTTAATAAAAGACTTGACTAAAATCGACTGCAACTGTATAATAGATGATGGAATCGGAATTATGCTTGAATTGTGAAAGGAGAAAGTATATGCGCAGTAAATTTATGCTTTTGATTTTTACCATGGTACTTATTTTGTTTTCGATTCCGGTTCATGCACTGGATGAATCAGGCAAAAAAGGTGAGGTATTGTATCATCAATCGTTCAGTGATGGATTGAATGTGAGCCAATGCGGAATCAGAATAGGTACCGCAGGCTCGCAAAACTGCAGTTTAATTTCATCAGATGAAGGACTGAAAATCGAAACATATGATTCCGAGCGCGCATATATACTTCTTCCTTCATTTTATGTAAGTGAAACAAGAACAATAGAGTTCTCCTTTAGGTTTGATAAAAAACAAACAGACAACGCGCGACTTGCCGTAATGCTCACCTGCAGAGGGGAAGAACCGACTAATATTACCTCGCTTGTATTCAGAGCGGGAGGTACTGTAGACGGTTTTACAGAACCGCCGGACAACCTGAAAAAAGCCATAACGGACGGAATGACAATCGGCGTGAAAATTCCTCTTGACGACGGTGTACTGCATGAGATTATTATGAGCATCGGCGGCGTTGAGTATGTGCTGGAAAATAGAGAGGTTACGCTTGTTTCAAACGGTAATCTCGGATTTGTGGTGCGAAACGCAGACGTCACATTAAATGATATTTATGTAGTAAACGGTGTTAATTATTCGGATAAAACAGGATATTATGCCGACAAATCATATTCCGATGAAAATGTTCAAAGCGACAGTGATTTGCACACCGAAACATCCGACGATGACAAAGCACCGAACACAGGAGTCGAGAGTGATCGGTTTCTGCTGCTGCTGTTAGGCTTGAGTGCACTCGGTGTATGCAGCACAGTCAAACAAAGATTTTACAGAGTGATTTCCCGATAGACACAATAAACAAACAAAACGGTGGAATGCTAAAAAATTCCGCCGTTTTTTCTTTACAGGACTGAGCTTAATAAAATATTAACAAATGCGTAACAATATACTGTTGATTCAAAGGTTCGAAAATGGTAAATTAATATCAGAAATTAGCACTCGAGCATATTAAGTGCTAAAGTTTCAAGCTAATACAAGCACACCGGGCCGAAAAATAGTCCGGCAGATCGGAGGTGAAAAAATGAATGGCGGAAAAGATGAGCTTGGAGAAAGAAAAAAGCTTATTCTTAAAGCTATTATTGATTCACATATTGCTAACGGGGAACCGGTTGGAAGCAAAACTCTGACACTGAATAAGCAGATTAACTGTTCATCTGCTACCATACGAAATGAAATGGCAGAGCTTGAAAGTCTCGGATACCTTGAACAGCCGCATACATCATCCGGAAGAATACCGTCTGAGGCGGGATACAGATTTTATGTAGACTGGCTGATAGACAGATATAATTTCACTCAGAATGAAATAGAAGAACTTAAGAACTCTCTCAGACAGCGTCAGAACGAACTTGACTCGTTGATGAACACAGCAATGAAATTAGCATCAAAGCTTACCAATTATACTTCATTTGCGATAAAACCTCTTCAGCAAAGAGTCACTGTTCAAAGATATGAAATAATGCGTCTGGATGATTACACAGCCGTTCTTATAATGGTAATCGGAGGTGTTATTAAAACAAAATACATACACTCAAGTCAACTTATTCCCATAGATGCGACAAAGATGCTTTCTGCGGTTTTAAACGCAAAAGCTACCGGTGTTACGGCAGCGGAGATTACAATGCCCGCTCTTATGGAAATGGAAAAGATTATGGGTGAGTATGATTATTTGGTAGCTCCCGTAATCAAAACTGTATGTGAAACAATAACCGCATTTGACGGCGGTGAAATTAAATTCGACGGAATCAATCGCTTGCTTTCGTATCCCGAATATTACGACATGGACAGACTGCGTGATATGCTTGCTCTATTCGAGAAAAAAGACATACTCCTGAAGGTGCTTTCGGACGAAACGAAAAGCGCACAGGGCATGCAGGTGTTTATCGGTCGTGAAAATATCGTAAAGGTTATGGATAACTCAACACTGGTTTTCAAACCCGTGCTGAAAGACGGAAAAACCGTCGGAGCAATCGGAGTTATCGGACCTACAAGGATGAATTACAGACGAGTTATTGCCGCGATTGACAGCTTAACCAAGGGTGTGGCTGACATGATAGAAGATAATCACGAAAAAAGTCTACAGCCCGGAACAACAACGAACAGCGGACAGAATTAGATGATATATAATAATGAAAGCAACGTTTAAATTGAAGAAAGGAGCTGGACGACATGCTTCGATTACAAACAAAGCGTGTTCGGATAATATAATGGCAGAAGAAATCAAGAATAATGAAAATAAAGATTTAGATGCTGATACAAAAGAATGTGATAAATCCGGCAGTGAAAATGAAAAAACGGAAAAAACAGTCGAAGGTGAAGAAAACAAAGAAGTAAAAGCCGAAACCTCGGAGTCATCAGAGACTGAAGAGAAAACCGATAAAAAAGATAAGAAGGAACTCAAAAAGTTAAAATCTGAGCTTGACACCGCAAATAAGAATTTGGAGGAGTCAAAAAAGAAGCTTGATGAACAAAACGATAAGTATCTCAGACTTGCGGCTGAGTATGATAATTTCAGAAAACGTACGCAGAACGAGAGAAAGAACATCTACGGTGATGCGGTCACAGATACACTTACAGGTCTTTTGCCGATAATAGATAATCTGCAGTATGCGGCTAAATATTCGTCAAGTGACAGTGAAAAGCTTGCCGAAGGACTTACGCTTATTTTATCAAAGCTTCCAGAGACTCTCGATAAGCTCGGTATTAAACCGTTCGGCGAAACCGGAGATACATTTGATCCCGCACTTCACAATGCGGTGATGCATGTTGAAGATGATGCGCTCGGTGAGGGCGAAATCGTAGAGGTATTCCAGCAAGGCTATAAATACGGCGAAAAGGTTATCAGATACGCTACCGTCAAGGTTGCGAACTGATACAAAACCAGCCGACTAAAATATAAATCAGTTAAGTACAGCATTAATTTAAATTAACATTTATTTGGAGGATAATTATTATGGCTAAGATCATTGGTATAGATTTAGGTACAACAAACTCTTGTGTAGCAGTATATGAAGGCGGAGAACCGATTGTTATTCCGAATCCCGAAGGAGCAAGAACAACACCTTCCGTAGTTGCATTCGCAAAAAACGGTGAAAGACTTGTCGGTCAGGTTGCTAAGCGTCAGGCTATAACAAACCCCGACAGAACAGTATCTTCTATAAAGCGTCACATGGGCTCAGATTACAAAGTAACTATAGACGACAAAAAGTTCAGTCCTCAGGAAATTTCAGCTATGATTCTTCAGAAGCTGAAGGCAGATGCTGAAGCTTACCTCGGCGGTACAGTAAGCCAGGCTGTTATTACAGTTCCCGCATACTTCTCGGATGCTCAGAGACAGGCTACAAAGGATGCAGGTAAAATCGCAGGTCTTGAGGTTCTTAGAATTATTAACGAGCCTACAGCAGCCGCACTTGCATACGGTGTAGATAAGGAATCCAAAGAGCAGAAGATTATGGTATTCGACCTCGGCGGCGGTACATTCGATGTATCCATTCTTGATATATCCGACGGTGTGTTCGAAGTTCTCGCGACAAACGGTGATACAAAACTCGGCGGCGATGACTTTGATAACAGAGTAATCGACTGGATTGCTACAGAGTTTATGAAGGAAAACAGCGGCATCGACCTCAGAAAAGACAAGATGGCGCTTCAGAGACTTAAGGAAGCAGCTGAAAAGGCAAAGATTGAACTTTCCGGCGTAACTTCGTCGAATATTAACCTTCCTTTCATCACAGCCGATGCAACAGGTCCTAAGCACTTCGACGCAACACTTACAAGAGCAAAGTTTAACGAACTTACCGAAGACCTCGTAGAACGCACTATGGGCCCGACAAAGAAGGCTCTCGCAGACGCAGGTCTCTCCGTAGGTCAGATAGACAAGGTTCTTCTCGTAGGCGGTTCAACAAGAATTCCCGCTGTTCAGGATGCTGTTAAGAACTTCATCGGCAAGGAACCCTTCAAGGGAATTAACCCCGATGAATGTGTTGCTGTAGGTGCTGCTATTCAGGCAGGCGTTCTCGGCGGCGATGTAAAAGATTTGCTTCTTCTCGATGTAACTCCGCTTTCACTCGGTATCGAAACTCTCGGCGGTGTATTCAACCGTATAATCGACAGAAATACCACAATCCCCGTAAAGAAGAGTCAGGTTTATTCAACAGCCGCAGACGGTCAGACATCCGTTGAAATTCATGTACTTCAGGGTGAACGTGACATGGCTGCCGGCAATACAACTCTCGGACGCTTCATCCTTGACGGAATTACACCCGCACCGCGCGGTGTTCCTCAGATTGAAGTTACATTCGATATCGATGCAAACGGTATCGTAAACGTATCCGCTACAGATAAGGGTACAGGCAAGGAACAGCACATCACCATTACTTCTTCAACCAATATGTCTAAGGAAGATATAGATCGTGCCGTTAAGGAAGCCGAAAAGTTTGCCGCTGAAGACAAGAAGAACAAGGAAGCCGTTGAGGTTAAGAATAAAGCTGAGCAGATGATTTATCAGAGCGAAAAGAGTCTCTCCGATATGGGTGACAAGGTTTCCGACTCCGATAAGGCTCCCGTAAGAGAAGCTATAGATAAGCTTAAGGAAACAATTAAGTCAAATGATTCCGAAGCTATCAAGGCCGACACAGAAGCTCTTGAAAAGGCATTCTATCCGATAGCAGAGAAGATGTACGCTCAGCAGCAGAACAACCAAGCCGGCGGAAACGATAACGGCTCATCCGGTACACAGCAGAGCAGTGACGGTAATACATATTACAGTTCCGATTTTGAAGACAAGTCCGGCAACTGAGATTTATAAGAAAATAACAGAATAATATAAACCACAAGGGCGGGGAAGTATGGTTGTCTCCGCCCTATACGTGGTGAAAGAGAAATTATAATATAATAAGCATCCTTTGTTTCTGATAAGCTGAAACACTACGGATGTCGGAGGAGCTTATGGCTGATACTAAAAGAGATTATTATGAGGTGCTCGGAGTAGATAAAAGTGCTGACGAAGCAACCATAAAAAAAGCATACAGAACGCTCGCCAAGAAATACCATCCGGATATGAATCCCGGTGATAAAGAAGCCGAGGCTAAGTTTAAAGAAGTCAACGAAGCTTATGATGTACTGTCGGATCCGGACAAAAAGGCAAAATACGACCAATACGGACATGCGGCATTTGATCCGTCGGCAGGCGGTGGTTCGGGATTCGGCGGATTCGGTGATTTCGGCGGATTTGATATAAATGATATTTTCTCCAGCTTCTTCGGCGGAGCGTCAGGCAGCTCGACAAGAAGAAACGGACCTATAAGAGGAGACGACATTACCGTAAGACTTACTATCTCCTTTGAGGAATCCGTATTCGGCTGCAAAAAAGAAATATCGTATAATAAGATTCAAAAGTGCTCGGACTGCTCGGGTACAGGCGCCGCTGCGGGATCATCTCCCAAAACATGCTCAAAATGCGGCGGCAGCGGTCAAATAAGAGTTCAGCAGAGAACTGCTTTCGGTATAATGCAGTCTCAAAAGATGTGTGACGCCTGCAACGGTACCGGTAAGATTATAGAGAATAAATGCTCAAGCTGCCGCGGTACGGGATTTGTTCGCGTTCCTAAAAAGCTTGAGGTTAATATACCCGCAGGTATTGATGACGGTCAGCAGCTTTCACTGAGATATCAGGGAAGCGACGGTGCGAACGGCGGAAGTGCCGGAGACCTTGTTATTGTAATAAGTGTTCGTCCTCATTCAGTATTTGAAAGAGACGGCGATGACCTTTATTGCGAAGTACCTATCACATATGCCGAGGCTACACTTGGCGGTGATATAGAAATACCCACTCTTGAAGGCTCAATGAAGTACACTATTCCCGAAGGTACACAAACGGGAACTGTATTTACACTCAGAAATAAAGGCGTTACAAGAGTTAATTCTAAAATCAGAGGTAACTTATACATTACCGTTGTGGTTGAAGTTCCGAAGAATCTTAATGCTGAGCAGAAGAATTTGCTCGAGAAATTCGCGGAATCATGCAAGGAGAGCAATTACTCTAAAAGAACGAGTTTCTTTAAACGAATATTTAACAAGAAAGATAATTAATTCGGAGGAATAGTATGGACGATAATAAAAGCTGGGTTCAGATAAAGGTTACATGTAAATCTGAGGATTCGGAAGTTGTTGCCGGAGTTATGTCAATGGTTGACAACGGACTTATGATAGAGGATTATTCCGATGTTGATGACATTCTCGAAGGAGTTTACGCCGACTTAATCGATGAATCGATTGTCGAAGCGGACAGAACTAAGGTGTCCGTGTCGGTTTTCGTATCGACGATTAAATCACCTGCGGAAAGTGAGCTTTTCATAAAAGAAAGGCTTGATGCCAGCGGCATCGAATATACAATCGAGCATATAGGTGTTAATGAAGAGGATTGGGCGAATTCTTGGAAGAAATACTACAAACCCATTAAAACGGGACGCCGCTTGGTTATCGTACCGGTTTGGGAAACATATGAAAAGCAGCCCGGAGAAACGATTGTACTTATGGAGCCTGGAATGGCGTTTGGAACAGGTACACATGAGACAACCAGATTGTGTGCAGGCTTTGTAGAGGATTACGTTACCGAAGGCTGTAAAGTACTTGATGTCGGATGCGGTTCGGGAATTCTTGCGATTGCCGCGTCAAAGTTGGGTGCAGGTTCATGTTTTGCGTGTGATATAGATCCCGTTGCCATTAAAGTGGCTAAAGAAAACACAGTACTTAATGATACGCCTAATGTCGAATGCGCTGTCTCGGATTTGCTTAAACAGGCTCCTATTCCCGATGGCGGATATGATGTAATTGTTTCAAATATAGTTGCCGACGTTATTATTCGTCTTTCTCCGGATGTAGATAAATATCTCGCGAAAAACGGTACATATATAGTATCGGGAATAATCGAGGAGAGAGCGAATGAGGTAATCGATGCTCTTGACGGTGACGGATATAAGCCTGTTGCCGAAAGATATGAAAACGGATGGTACGCCGCTGCTTTCAAGAGAAAAAGCGAAATCTGAATAACATAAATGAAATAACAGTATATACACCGTGAGGGGGAACACTTTTGCGGTGTATAACTTTTTTGTCTGTATTTTATATATACACTTGAAATCGTTATTGTAAAATGGTATAATCGCACATAGAATATAAACTATTTCACAAAAAGGAGATATGTTATGAGAGTTCTTTATATGGGCGATTCAATTACGGATGCCGGCAGAAACAGAAATGCGGGAAGTCAGTTGTCCATCGGTCAGGGATATCCTCTTCTTACATGCGCACAGCTGGGACTGAAATATCCCGGTAAGTTCGAGTTTATCAACAACGGAATCAGCGGAAATCGTGTTGTTGATATGTATGCGAGAATTAAAGCGGATGTATGGAACTTAAATCCAGATGTTCTAAGCATACTTATCGGAGTAAATGATGTTTGGCATGAATTCGGCGGACATAACGGAGTTGAAACCGAAAGATTCGACAAGGTTTACCGTATGTTTATTGACGATACGCTGGCTGTTTTGCCGAATATAAAAATAATGATTCTTGAACCGTTTGTTCTCTCTGCATCCGCTACCGAAGGAAACTACGAGGAATTCCGCGGCGAGGTAGAGAAGAGAGCAGCAGTATCGAAAAAAATTGCAGAAGACAAGGGACTTATCTTTATTCCGCTGCAGGACAAATTCGATAAGGCTGCGGAAACGGTATCAGCATCATACTGGTTAGCGGACGGAGTTCATCCGACACCCGCAGGCCACGCGCTCATTGCGGAAGAATGGATAAAAGCATTTGAAAACTCTGTACTGAAATAATTTACTGTACATAAACGTCGGTATGAATTCATACCGACGTTTAAACTTAAGGCTATATTTATAGACTGAACATAATTACAGCTTGACGTATGTTATAGTAAAGTGTTATAATTAACTGTCATTTGTCGGCGGATAATATTATGATAAATAAGGCGGATGCATAAAATGGATAAAGAAAACAACCTAAAATTACCGAATATGATGAATGACGGGGTGTATGTTTCGTTTAAGAGGACAATCAAAGAATATAAAATGGATGCCTTGATTGAGTCGTATGGGACAGTTGTTTCGGCTTTTTCAGGCGGAGCAGATTCCACCTGCATGCTGTATCTTTTGAATGTGTACTGTAAAGAACACGGAATTAAATTGATAGCGGCGCATGTTAATCACATGATACGCGGAGATGACGCAGATTCGGATGAGATGTTTTGCCGTAATTTTGCCGAAAAATATGAAATTCCGATAGAAGTCGAGAAAATCGACATACCTAAGCTCGCAGGAGAGAAGAGACTGGGTATTGAGGAATGCGCAAGGCTTGCTAGGTATGATTTTTTTGACAGATTATCCGAAAAATACGGAGCAGTCATTGCAACCGCTCATAATGCGAGTGATAATGCCGAAACAGTATTGTTCAACATTCTGAGAGGATGCGGTACTCATGGCATATGCGGCATACTTCCCATTCGTGATAAAAAATTTATTCGTCCGCTTATCAATGTAAACGGTGATTTAATCCGTAATTTTTGTAAAGAATACGATATTTCATATGTGTATGATAAAACAAATACGGATACGGACTACACACGCAATTATATACGGCATATTATTATGCCTACAATGAAGAAAATATCTCCCGATCCCGCTTCCGCAATTGAAAAAATGAGCGGTATAGTGAGACGAGACGATGATTTCATGATGAAAACAGCATGTGAGAAATTAGCGGGACGGAATTTTATAACAAGAAGCGAGATTAAAGAATTGCATGAGGCAGTGACGTCACGTATGCTTGTAATGCTGTATAATTCATCAAAAATCACTAATTCTACTATAGAAGAACGTCATGTTAATGATATTATCGCATTGGCGGAGAGCGAAAAAAAAGAATGCTCGATTTCTGTTCCCGGGAATATGCGTGCGGTTATAGAGAAAGAAATTGTCTACTTCGCTAAAGCTGAAGCGTATTCTGAAGAAAAGAAAGAAGATTTTCAGTACCCGCGTGACGGTTCTGTGTACAAAAACGACATGTATATAGTGACGATTTCACACGGATGCCACAGTGAACATATAAAACTCAGTAATGATGAAGAAAATATTTACAAATTATCTACATTGAGGTCTTTACGATTTGATAAAATTAAAAATACATTGATTATACGAAACCGTATCGATGGTGACAGCTATAGGTACGGCGGAATAAGACATAAAGTAAAAAAGCTTTTTATAGATAGCAAAATGAGCGGCAGAGAAAAGTCATCGATTCCGATTTTTTGCGATGAAGAAGGTATATTCTGGATACCCGGATTTGCTCTGAGAGACGGAATCGAAACCGCCGACGGAGAAGATGCCGTTGTCATACGAGTTTATAAAAAGATAAATTAATGGCGCAATGCTGACTTTATTGGAGGGTAAAATGGCGCATGCATCGATTCTTGATAAAGATATCGAAAGAGTTTTAGTAACTCAAGAGGAAATCGAAAGAATTACAGATCGTATAGCTGATGAAATAGACAGAGATTATAAGGACTCAAAGCGATTGCTCCTGTTGTGCATACTTAAGGGCAGTGTTGTGTTTATGGGTGATTTGATGAAAAAAATATCGCTGCCGGTTGAAATAGATTTTATGAAAGTTTCATCCTACGGCGGCGGAACAACAACATCGGGTCGAATCAATATTATTTTGGATTTACATAGAAATGATTTGTCGGAATGCGATATTATTGTCGTAGAAGACATTATAGACAGCGGCAAAACACTTTCGTATCTCACCGAATACTTAAAGATAGGCGGTGCAAAGTCTGTAAAAACATGTACACTTTTGGATAAGCCGTCAAGACGTGAAGTTGATTTTACTCCCGATTACAGAGGCGTTGAAATTCCCGATGAATTTGTGGTGGGATACGGACTTGACTATGCAGAGCAGTACAGATCCCTGCCGTATATCGGCATTTTAAAGCCCGAAGTGTACACAAAATGAATTTCAGTGTACACAAAATAAACTTTTCATTTGATTATCGGAGGAAATAAGTTGAAGAACGGTTTAAAAATAGCCATATTCTATATTGTCCTCATTGGCATAATTTTAGTTGCAACCGCTTCATTATGGAATTATCTGCCGCAAGAACAGCTTTCTTACAGCGATGTAGTGGATTATTTTAATAACGAACAGGTTAAGCAGTTTACTGTCGATGAAAACAATAACCTGACTTTGGTTTTGAGAGTTACCTTGTATGACGGAACCGAAGGCGAAACATATGTAACGTATAAGCTGCGCAGTTTGGATTTGTTTATAAACGACCTTGGCGATTTAATTGACGAACAGCATTCGAAGGGTATAATAACGGCATATGATTATCCCGCACCGTACAGTATACCGTGGTGGGTTTCGCTCATACCGTATGTTATAGTAATAATTCTCCTTATCGTAATGTGGATGTTCGCCATGAATCAGGTAACAGGTGGTAAAGGCTCGAAGATAAATTCCGTAGGCCGCGCTAAAGCAAAGCTTGTTACAGCGGACAAGGCGAAGGTATATTTCAAGGATGTCGCAGGTGCGGATGAGGAAAAAGCGGAGCTTGAGGAAATCGTAGAATTTCTTCGCAATCCGGAGTATTTTACAAAACTCGGTGCTAAGATACCGCACGGTGTTCTTCTTGTAGGTTCACCGGGTACAGGTAAAACTCTTATAGCGAAAGCTGTAGCAGGCGAAGCGGGAGTACCTTTCTATTCAATCTCAGGCTCTGACTTTGTGGAAATGTACGTCGGCGTAGGTGCATCAAGAGTACGTGACTTGTTCGATACCGCAAGAAAGAATCCCGCAGCGATTATATTCATCGATGAAATCGACGCTGTTGGCCGTCACAGAGGCGCAGGTCTCGGCGGCGGACACGATGAAAGAGAACAGACTCTTAACCAGATTTTGGTTGAGATGGATGGTTTCGGATCGAGCGAAGGCGTTATAGTTATGGCAGCGACAAACCGCCCCGATATACTTGACCCCGCACTGCTGAGACCCGGAAGATTCGACAGACAGATTACAATGAATGTACCCGATGTGAAGGGCAGAGAAGAAATATTAAAGGTTCACTCACGCAATAAGCCGTTTGAAGGCGATGTCGATTTATCCGTTATAGCTAAAACGACTGTAGGATTCACAGGTGCCGAGCTTGCGAACTTATTAAATGAAGCCGCGCTTCTTGCGGCACGCAAGGGCAAGCATCTCATCGGTATGACCGATCTTGAAGAAGCGATGGTAAAAGTTATCGTCGGTCCTGCGAAAAAGTCAAGAGTCATCAGCGAAGCCGAAAAGAGACTTACAGCATATCATGAAACAGGTCACGCTATTACAACATGGGTACGTCAGCCCGATGAGCCTGTTCATCAGATTTCAATCATTCCCAGCGGCAGAGCGGGCGGATATACGCTTTCGTTCCCGAAGGAAGATAAATCGTATATGTCTCGCAAAACAATGGAAAACGAGCTTGTTACTCTTTTGGGAGGCCGTGTAGCCGAAGCGCTTATTATAGGTGATGTTTCGACAGGTGCGTCTAACGATATACAGAGAGCATCCAATCTCGCTCGTCAGATGGTGACAAAATACGGTATGTCCGATAAGCTCGGTCCGATTCTGTACGGATCTGAATCTTCAAGCGATGAAGTATTCCTGGGACGTGACTTCAATCAGACCAAGAACTACTCGGAAGAGACTGCATCACTGATAGACAGCGAAGTTAAGGATTTGATTACTAAAGCGTATAACGACGCATATCATATTCTCGAGGAGAATATGGACAGACTTCATTTTGTTGCCGCATATCTTATGAAAAATGAGATTATGGAAGAAGAGCAGTTTGTTCGTGCAATGACTGAAAAAGATGTCACAATAGAACAGCTCGAGGAAATGGTTGCCGAAAAACGCCGTAAATCACGCGAGGAAAACGAAGCGCACGCAAAGCATATCGCCGAGCTTGAAAAGCAGCGTGAAGAAGAAAGAAAACGTGCAGAAAGTCATTCTCAGCATGAGAAAAATCCTTTTGCCACACCTGAGAAAGACGACAACAGCCATAATAACAACGATATGAATGAATAAAGAAAAATCCGATGCACTGCATCGGATTTTTCATTTATCAAGACGGCTTATTAATTTACTTCCGTTGACTTTAAGCCAGTTCCTGTTTTCAATGTAATCGGGCATGTATTTTTTTACAAGTGCCCAAAATGCACGCGAATGATTCATTTCGGTGATATGGCATAGCTCATGAACGATTACATAGTCAAGAACGGAGTCGGGTACAAGATCGAGAAGAGAATTAAAGCAAAGATTTCTTTCGGACGAACAGCTGCCCCAACGCGATTTCATCGGTCGAATGTTGATTTTACGGTATTCGGCATTCATAAGGTGTGAGTAGTAATTAACTCTTAAAGACAGCTTTCGGCTAAGCGATTCTTTCATAGACTTAAGCTCACCGTCGGTAAACGGTTCGGGAATATCTCTTTGCTTAAGTGATTCGTACATTTTCGCGTAATGTGTTTTTATCCATGATTCACGACTTGCGAGAAATCGGTTTATTTCACTCATAGTCATGGCATACGGAGCGCGTACTATAATCTCACAATCGCGTGATATTTCAACCGAAATGCTTTTTCTTCCGCTTCTGATTAATTTGATGTTTTCATTCATCATTGTTCCTCAAGTTTGTTTTCGGCGTCGTATTTTTCACGTGCGATTTTTGAAAATACGCATCCGCAATAGTTTTGTCTGTATAATCCGTATTTTTCGGAAAGCTCAATTGAACGTTTGTATCCGCCCTTTTTCTTGAAGTCGGAGAGAAGGTACTTTACACCGTATTCATTTTCCAAATTAATACCTATTTCGTTCAGCCAATCCGACTTCTTATAAGGACTTATAGAGAGCGTGGTGCAAAAGTAATCGTATCCGCATTGTGCGGCATATTCCGCTGTTTTTCTGAGTCTTAATTCATAGCATTTCCTGCATCTTTCACCACCCTCGGGAAGGTTTTCATATCCTTTTGCGATGTTGAAAAAATCCTCGGGTTTATATTCGGGAGTCATCACCTTCAGATTATATCCGGCATCGGAGTTGAATCTTTCAAGCTCTGACAGACGAAAGCTGAACTCATTTTCGGGATATATGTTGGGATTGTAAAAAAACAGTGTAATCTCAAAGTATTGCGAGATATACTCAAGCACATATGATGAGCACGGCGCACAGCAGCATTGCAGCAAAAGCGAAGGCTTTTTCCCGTTTTGTTTTATTTCCGATATAGTTTTTTCGAGTATAATAGAGTAGTTGTTTTTCATTCTTTTTACCGTTATTTTTCTGTAGCTTGTTAACCGTAATTAATTTTATCATAAAAACGGTAAAATTTCAACCAAGCAGCAAAATTCACCATTATATCACGTTAAGTTTATGATAAAATTGCGATTTTGCCGTTGAAATGAAATACAAAATAATGTATAATATAACCTATAGCATTCAAGCGGCAAAGGAGGATAAAATGCTTTCGGCGCTGAAAAATTTTGGGGTGACATTCTTGATTTCCGCAATTCTATTCGGAATAATCGCATATTTTGCGACAGGACTTGTTACCAACACTGTCGGACAGATATTAGATGAAGAAGACAGTTCGCTCAACAACATTATAAATAATGAGGATGCCGCGTCTGCGGATGAAACCGAACCCGATAACAGCGTTGTCGAAACGAACGAAAAGGTACCCGAGGGAGAAAGCTTCAACTTTCTTGTGGCTGTAAACGACTACAGACCGGACTTATATACAGATTATACTCCCGATATCAGTTATATGTACAATACAGACTGGACATCGATTTCTCCTACGGAAACAATAGGCTGCTTATCAACGGATTACAGAGAAATAAATCTTTCTACTATAGTGCTTGTTAGGATAGATAAAGAAAAGCGTGAATTTGTATACACATACTTTCCGTCTGACACAAGAGTGTATACCTCAAGCGGATATCATACACTTTCAGAGGTATATAACTTATACGGTATAGACAGAATATCCGAGTATGTATCGGCAATGACAGGCCTGGAAATCAAATATAATGTTCTCATAAACGGTTATGATCTTGATGAGATATACAGCTTACTCGGCAGTGTTTCGGTAAATATCGGAAGTGATATTTACACTGACGGAACATACAACACGATGCAGTATGAAACCACAATAGAACATGTTGAAGCAGACGGATCTAAGTGGACAGAGCATAAGCCTAACACATATCTTATCGGAAAAGGAGATGTCGCTGTTACCGAGGATAATCTATATACGCTTGTCTCGACAATGGAACACAGTGCATCCGAGCTTTCGCTGAAAGAAGCGTATTCGATTGAAATGCTGAGCAAGTATTTAAATTATCTCGCAGGTCTCGAGGAGAGCAAGCTGAAAATTGTTATGGCTCAGCTCATAATGAATGAATCGGAATGGGGCAACATCGAAGGACTTGAAACAACGGCTCCCGAAACCGAAGCCCCCGAGACAGAGACTCAAAGTTACGAAACCGCTACTGCGGAAACCGAAGAAGAAGACAAGTCATCACGCTGGATACAGGATACATTTGAGCCTGAAGGCGCGATGGTGTCGACAAATTTCACACTCAATGATTTTGACTCAATATATGAAATGCTTTGTGCAGTAACATATTTTGAAAATAAAACCGTGTCGTATCCTATGACATATTATGCGGCAGACGAAGATACAAGTGAGTATTTCGACGCGGACACAAACTCAGGCATATCACTTTTCATGGATTACAGAAAATAAGAATCACCAGATTCAAGTATAAAGGATGGTATTATTATGGCTCGCATGTCTAATGAAGCTAAAACAATGGATAAGATTGTCGCACTGTGCAAAAACAGAGGTTTTGTTTATGCAGGCAGTGAAATTTACGGTGGTCTTGCAAACACTTGGGACTACGGCCCTCTCGGAGCAGAGCTGAAAAACAACATTAAAAAAGCATGGTGGAAGAAATTCGTTCAGCAGAATAAATATAATGTAGGCCTTGATGCCGCAATTCTCATGAATCCGCAGACATGGGTTGCATCGGGACATTTGGGTGGTTTCTCAGATCCTTTGATGGACTGTAAGGAATGCAAGGAAAGATTCCGCGCTGATAAGATTATCGAGGACTGGGCATCTGAAAACAATTTTGCTCTTCCTAAAGCAGTAGACGCATTCTCGCAGACTGAAATGAAGGAATTTATTGATGAACACAATATCCCCTGTCCTTCATGCGGAAAGCATAATTTTACCGATATACGCCAGTTTAACCTTATGTTTAAGACATTCCAGGGTGTAACAGAGGACGCTAAGAACACTGTATATCTTCGTCCCGAAACCGCACAGGGTATATTTGTAAACTTTGCTAATGTACAGAGAACCACAAGAAAGAAAGTTCCGTTCGGTATAGGACAAATCGGTAAATCATTCCGTAATGAAATAACTCCCGGTAACTTTATTTTCCGTGTTCGTGAATTCGAGCAGATGGAGCTTGAATTCTTCTGCAAGCCCGGTTCTGACCTTGATTGGTTCCAGTATTGGCGTTCATTCTGCCGTGACTGGCTGCTTTCTCTCGGCATGACAGAGGAAAACCTCAGACTTCGTGACCATGATCCCGAAGAGCTTTGCTTCTACTCGAAGGCTACTACAGACTTCGAATTCCTGTTCCCGTTCGGTTGGGGTGAGCTTTGGGGTGTAGCGGATCGTACTGATTACGACCTTACACAGCACCAGAACACATCGGGAAAAGATTTATCTTATTTCGATGCCGAAACAAACGAAAGATATATTCCGTATGTAATCGAGCCTTCTCTCGGTGTTGAGCGTTCATTCCTCGCATTCCTTTGCGATGCTTACGATGAAGAGGTAATAGATGCCGAGAAGAACGACACAAGAGTTGTGCTTCACTTCCATCCCGCATTGGCTCCTATTAAGGCTGCCGTACTTCCTCTCTCAAAGAAGCTTTCAGACAAGGCTCAGGAGCTCTATGATGATCTTTCAAAGAAGTTTATGGTTGACTTTGATGATGCAGGTTCAATCGGTAAGAGATACCGCAGAGAAGACGAAATAGGCACACCGTTCTGCATTACATACGATTTCGATTCCGTTGAAGACGGATGCGTAACCGTTCGTGACAGAGACACAATGGAACAGGTAAGAATGCCCATAGCGGATGTAGAGAAATATATTGAATCTAAACTCGAATTTTAAGTTAGGAGTAGTATATGGTATTCGATCTTAATTCTAACGAGGCCTCCGGCGTTGTACGCTCGTTCGGAGGAGAACTTATTTCATATAAAAACGATGGAATAGAATATGTATGGCAGGGACTTCCGGAGTATTGGAGCGGTCAGGCTCCGATATTATTCCCGGTTTGCTGCTCACCTAAAGACGGTAAAATGGCTCATAACGGTATCGAATATCCCATGGTAAAACACGGTATAGCAAGAAAACGTGAATTTGAGCCGATATACATTTCACGCAGCAAGGTAGTACTCGAACAGCGAGAAACAGAAGAAACATTAAAGATGTTCCCGTTCTGCTATTCGTTAAAGGTTGCACATGAAATCACCGATAAAGGCTTTTCTACGACATTCACTGTTAAGAATCTCGACAAAAGCGAAATGACATTCTGTATAGGCGGTCACCCGGGATTCTCATGCCCTCTTTCAAAGGATGACGGTTCTTTCGAAGATTACAGCTTGTATTTCGAGGATGCGTCTGGATGCACTGTATCACTTACAAAAGACGGATACATGAACAAGGAACTGCCGAAGCTTGATATGCTGAAGGGAACAAACGAGCTTCCGCTTAAATATTCCGATTATGATAACGATGCTCTTATTATAGAGTATCTGCCTAAGAAGACGGTTAAACTCGTTTCAAGAATTTCAGGCAAGGGATTCAGCTTTAATTTTGAAGGATTCGATGCTCTCGGTATATGGACACCTATAAAGAAAAACGCACCGTTTATTTGCCTTGAACCCTGGAACGGACTTCCGGCTGATGTAGACGAAACTACCGATGCGAAAAGTAAAAAATACGCGAAGACAATCGCTCCCGATGAAGAATACACAGTAGGTTACTCGATGGAGATAATCAAGTGACTAATTTATGCAATCGGTCATACGTCAATGAACTGCTTGAAAAGTATTCTCTTTCACCGAAAAAAGCTTTCGGACAGAATTTTCTGATAAATTCGGATATTCCCATGAAAATAGCGAGCCTGTCGGCGGGATACGCATTGCGCGGAAAGCCATCGGCTGTACTCGAAATAGGCCCCGGTGTCGGTGCACTTACTCAGTACCTTTGCACGGAATACGATAAGGTAGTTGCGGTTGAGATAGACCGAGGATTAATACCGCTGCTGGGTGAGGCTTTGTCGGAATTCGATAATGTAACCGTTGTCGAGGGCGACTTCATGAAGCTCGATTTACGAGAATTTATCGAGGAATATTTTTCGGACATCATCGATGCAGGCGGCAGTATAGGTGTGTGTGCGAACCTGCCGTACTACATAACAACACCTGTAATAATGAAGCTGCTCGAATCGTTTCCCGATAGTGATAAGCTTCCATTTGTATCGATTGTCGTTATGGTTCAGCTTGAAGTTGCTCGCAGACTTGCCGCAAAAGCTGGAAGTGCCGACTACGGCTCGATTTCGGCGTCTATTGCACTGAGAGCGAATGCGGAAAAGCTGCTTGATGTTTCCGCCGGCAACTTTCATCCTGTTCCGAAGGTAGCGTCCGCCGTTGTCGGAATTATTCCTCATGGCGGTATTACCGAGGTATATGGAGATGCACCCGATGATGTTGCGGCATTTACGCAGGACGTGACAGATGTAATATCACTCGCGTTCGGTCAGCGCAGAAAAACTTTTCTGAATGCGGTATCGGGTAAATATCCGAAAGACAAAACACTTTCTGTACTGGAAGAGCTGAATATCAGACCTGACATTCGCGGGGAAATGCTTTCGGCGGAAGACTTTTGCAAAATCACAGATAAGTTGAGACAGAAGCCGTAACATATAAGAATGATGTGAAATAAAAAAATCCTTTGAAGGACGATGCTTGTAATCAGCCGACAAAGGATTTTTGTTTTGAGATTATATATGTACTGACTTAATATTTTTTATCCTAGATTTTCCACTGTTCCCATGAACAATACCGCTCCGTCGGAATTTGTTATCATATAGAAGAAGGGTCTGTCAAGGTACAGTTCAAGTGTTTCGGGCATTAAAGAGGTTGTAGCAAAATTGAATTCGGTTACAGCAGCGGCTTTTGTACCGTGCTCGTTTGTAATAACCTTTGCTTTTTGAAGGACTTCACTTATGCAGATATTATTTTCACCGTTTTGCTGAAGTCCGCCGAGCTCTGCGGAAGAGCTGAAAGCGTTTTCCAGTCCGAGTTCGATTAAGACATCGGTAAGTCCGATTGTGCTGTCATATTCGAATTTGGGAATGGAAACATCTACCTTATCCGAGCCGTTTTCAGCACTGTTCAGTATTTCTTTAACGTCAAGTGTTTTCACGAAATCACGTATGTCGTCGTTCGGAAGAACCGCCACAAAGGAATAACCGTCCTTGTAAGCCTTTGAAAAGCCTTGTCCGCCGTCAACTGTAAAATAGCTGTACTCAGTTGAGTACATATATTCTACATCGGATCTTGTGCCGTCATAATTGGTAAAGAAACCGTCGTTTATATCATACTCTTCATATTCATTTTCCCAAATTCCGTCGAAGAGAACCGTGTTCAAAAGCACCATGACAGACGTCGGGTCAAGACCGTCGAGAGCGTCGGTTATCATACCGTCGGTATTGTCACTAACCCATTTGTTGATTTCCGTTAATGTTTTCGAATCATTAAAGGATTTGGACATAGCCTCGGCAGAATAATATCTGTGTGCGACATCGGCAAATGCGTCGGAGATTTCGAACAGCTCCTCATTTCCCCATACAGAGTTAGCGCACTTTACCGTTGATTCTTTTGTTTCGCCGAGAGCTTGAGTGAGGGTATACAAATAATTATTCATGGATGCAATATCACTCGCACCGAGTACCGATTCAAACTGCTCAAGAGTTTCGCCGCCTGCGCCGTTTGCGCACAAAGAAAGCGCGTACATTACCGAAAGCGGGGAAAAGATAATGTTTCCGCTGTTGCTTTCGGATACCTTTGTATAAAGCTTTTCCGAGAAATTCGATAAGATATCAATAAAATTATCATCTATTGCTGTTTTTACAGGTTCTGCGGCGGAGATTTTCAGAATATTTTCTTTTCCCAAAGAGTTCACCTCTGTATTCGTGTATGTTTCATTACTGTCATCTTGAATTGAGTTTTCATCGATTGCAGAGTTACCGCACGAAGCAAGCATCAAAGCAGACAGAATCAAACACAATATTTTTTTCATAATGCAAAGCCTCCCGTTATTCTATTTGTTATTTAGACGTGAAGCAGATGAGATTTGTTCCCCGAGTGGGTATATTCTTCATCACAATAGCAGCGGAAACCACCCCACTCTCGAGTTTA
>CAZWLL010000013.1:0-48599 GCA_964634795.1 uncultured Ruminococcus sp.
TTGCAGTTTGTAAAAAGATTTCGACATATAGCTCCTTATAATGCTATGCTCATACATATTCAGAAACCTGGTAGTAGTTTTATTGCCAGCGCACATGATTGGAAAAATATATATGGAAGAGATATCAAACCTGGAGCAAGACCTCTTGTTATACTTAAATCTTTCGGTCCTGTTGATTTTGTATATGAATACAATGATACATATGGTAAACCGTTGCCCGAAAAAATTATTGCACCATTTGAAATTAAAACTGATATTAGTAAATATCAATTGGATTGGCTTATAAACAATATTAAAGCTGAAGGCATTGAAGTAACACTAAACGATTACGGAACTGATTCAGCAGGAAAAATAATATATCACGGTAATGAAAAAATTTTGAAAATGAACACAAATAATGATATATACCATATAAAATCCTATCATACAATTATTATTAATAAAAATCTTTCGTATGCTGCGCAATATGCTACTATATTGCATGAACTCGGACATTTTTTTTGCGGACATCTATTTCACGACCATAATATGGAAAAATGGTTATATGAACGTTACGATATTACATCCGAACAAATGGAATTCGAAGCAGAAACTGTGTGCTGGCTAGTCTGTGAAAGACTGGGAATTAAAAACCCATCTGCTGAATATCTATCAGGTTATTTAGAAGAAAATGATGAGATACCTAATGTTAGTGTTGATACAATACTAAAAGCTGCAGGAATAATCGAGAATTGCACAAAGTATAAATTCAGGAAATGCCACAAAGAACTGGTGGTTAAAGTAGACAAAATTATACAGAAGAAGCAAAATTTTCAATTAACATTATTGGACTTCTGATAAGTCATTATCCTAATATTTATCCTTATATCTTGTAATTTCTATATTAAAATGGTATAATTAATTCATAAACAATATGATAGACGATTTTCCGATACCGTCTAGAAAGGAATATACCATGTTTACATTACAAAAACAACCTGATAGTGATTTTCGCATTCTCAATTTAAGTGACCCGCAACTCAGTGATCAGGAATGGGCACCCGAACACAAAAACCAAGCAATTCTGCGTCATACAATGCGTACACTTATTGAGACTGAAAAGCCTGATCTTATCACTGTCACGGGTGACATTGCATGGGCAGGACAAATGGCTGCTTACAAGGCTTTTGCAGATGAAATAGATGCATACGGTATTCCGTGGGCACCTGTTTGGGGTAATCACGACAACCAAGGCGGTGCGGAAACCATAGACAGTGTAGCAAACATGTATTTAACCTATCCGCATTGCATATACGAAAAGGGAGATCCCACAATCGGAAACGGAAACTATGTCATAGCAATCAAAGAAGGGGATAAAATCGTAGAAGGTGTTATTATGATTGATTCCCACGACCGTGATCCATACCCGAAAGAAGATGGTACTATGGATAAAGTATGGGCTAAGCTTACAAAACCTCAGCTTGCGTGGTACAGTGAACAGATTGAATCACTCAAAAAGCTCGGTTGTCAAAACACTTCAATCTTTTTGCATATTCCGATTTATGCGTACAGGGATGCATGGGATGCGGCTCACAATACGAATTTTGCCCCCGAGTCAATTACACCGACTGATTCAACCGATCCGAAATATTGGAACGATGGTTATAAGACGTCCTCGGGCGTACGCTATGAAGGAATCGCAAGTTATCCTGAAGATGAAGGAGCTTTTGATGCGATTCTCGCAGGCGGTACTACAAAGTTAGTAGTTGCAGGTCACGACCATGTAAACAACACAATCATTCGCTATCGCGGAGTTGACCTTGTTTATTCTCTTAAAGCAGGTGCAGGATGCTACTGGAATCCGGTTTTGAACGGCGGTACTGTTATCCGCATTACTAAAGACGGAGTTGCCGATGTACGTCACTCATTTGTTAATGTAGAGGAATTTCTCAAATAATACCCGCAAAACTAACATAAGTATTGTTACATAAAAAATAAGCCGTTCCGGATATGTATCTATAGTACATATCCGGAACGGCTTTATTTTTTATGTTTTTAGAGTGTTCTTACACATACAAGCAGCACTCAAGCTGTTCTTATTCTTCCTCTTCATAGAACAGATCAAGAACTTTTTCATAATATTTTGTAACAACCTTTTCTCTCTTTTGGTATATAGAGGTTATATCTTGATGCTGGTCTGATGCAAGATAATCCTGGAACAGGAACGATACACCACTCCAGTTGTCATACACATAGCCGAAATCGAATACACGTGAATCAACACAAAGATCGATCATCTCCGCATCTTCAGCGGAAGAGGCATAACGCTGTTTTAAGCATACGTCATAGAATGCCGGCAGTACCTGCTTATATGACTCAGCACATAAAACTTCTGTCATTGTTCCAATGAATTCGAGATCGGTCATCTGCTTACCGACTGCCATTGCTTCGTGACCACCATCGACCATGGTCTTATACTCAGCCTGTGCTTCATCGTACTTCGGATAGGGAAGAATACCATACTCATCATTGAAATCTGTAAGAGTTGTGATAGCATGCTTGAGTTGTCCGTTTGCTGTCAGTGCACCGTATTTTGCAAATTTATCAATACCGCTGTTGTGATCTTTCTTATATCCCGCACCTACAGTTTCATTGAGAAGCTCATAGCATTTCTCATATACATCGAGAAGGTGTTCGCTGTAATATGAAAATACCATTTCTCCGTCGGAGTTCTTAGTGAAAATTTGGTTGTCGCACGACCACAGATAAGTGTTTATATTGGACTGTGCATCGGTGTAGAATCCATAATAGTCATCTTCATCTTCAATACCGTCGCCGTTCGTATCCGAATATGCGATTTCCGCAATCTTGCGCTGATAATCAAGTGTCCATCTGCCTTCCTTAACTACTGTATAAAGATCTTCTATTTCCGGATAGTTTTTGATTTTATCCTTATCGTAATATACACAGTAGGTATATGATACTGTTGTCAAAGCAAAGTCGCCCATTGCAAGATAGCATCTGCCGTTAACAGTCAAATCGTTCTCGTTAGAGTCAGACCACCACGGTTTGTCGAAATTTATGTGAGGCAAATCATACCAGTTCATATACATTCCCTTAAGTACATTACCACTGTTCGATACTACGTGATACTGTATCAATTGGAATGATTCCTCATCACCGGATGTAACTGCTTTTTGCACCATAGAGCCGCACGTATCATAGCTTGCCACGAAATTGCACGCTACTTTTGCGTTGAATCGCTCTGCTACAGTAAGATTTCGGCTGTACACAGCATCGTTTACACCCTCTCCGTTAAGTTCGTCAACAGCAATATATTTCTCTATGTCTGAGTTGTCGGAGGTGAGAACGATAAAGTCCCGACCGGAGAAATCGTTATCCGGTAAATCATCCGATATTGCTTGGCGTGCTTCAAGCTCCGTTGTTTCCGCCTCCGTTTCGGTTTCAGTGTCGGCTGCCGCAGTCTCAACAGTCGTATCACTTCCGCTGTTCGTCTCGGAGTTTTCCGCACACCCCGCAAGGCTTCCGGTAAGAATCGCGGCAAGAAGCATCCATACGATACATTTTTTCATTTTGTTAACTTCCTTTCATTTATAAATATTAACAATAACTATACATGTAGTCATACAAGTTGTTCAAATTATCTAATATTCTTTTTACATTATATCTGCTTTAACTAATTGTGTCAATAGATTTCCCGATTTTTCCACAAAAAGAACAAGTCCCTCTCCGAAATGATTCGAAAAGGGACTTACTTTATTATATGGTAATAATTGAATTCGTCGGTAAATTACTCTTTATAATTTTTTCCGACTTCAATTGCTTTCATGTTTACATCAAACAAATCAGCCTTGCGCGCGGGAATAACTTTATGTAAAGCAGGCGCAATAGAATCAAAGCTGATACAGCCTGTATTTTGGATAAGAGCACCGAGCAAAAGCATATTAGCGAGTGTCGGTATTCCCATTTCTCCCGCAAGACCTGTAGCAGGTATGTAATAAGCCTCTGCATCTGTACGGCGAACTTTGCGTGTGATAAGTGACGAATCTACAAATATTTTTCCACCCGGCGTAACTGCATCCTCGTACTTGTCAAGTGAAGGATTATTCATAACCATAAGTACATTCGGGTGTTGTACTATAGGTGAGCCTACAGGTGTATCTGAGAGAATTACATTGCAGTTAGCAGTTCCTCCACGCATTTCGGGACCATATGACGGGAGCCAGCTGAGTTCACGGTTTTCAAGCAAACCGGCATATGCTAATACTTTACCTGAAAAAAGCAAACCTTGTCCGCCGAAACCGGCAATAACAATCTGAAAATCAGCCATTTGATTCATCCTCCTTATCGCGATATACACCGAGCGGATAGTAGGGAATCATTTTCTCATCAATCCAATCAAGAGCTTTTTGCGGCTCCAAACCCCAGTTTGTCGGACAGGATGAGAGAACCTCAACCAATGAGAAGCCTTTACCGTTAATTTGATTCTCAAAAGCTTTTTTTATGCAAGCTTTTGCGTTCTTTACATTTTTAACTTTATTTACTGTAACACGAGCTAAATATGCAGGGGCGTCAAGCGTAGAAAGCAATTCACAAATGCGAATAGGATAACCCTGTGTCTTTACATCACGTCCGTAGGGGGAAGTTTGTGTAATCTGACCGGGAAGGGAAGTGGGAGCCATCTGACCGCCTGTCATGCCGTAAATAGCATTATTTATGAAAATTACAGTTATATTCTCACCTCTTGCTGCTGCGCTTACTGTTTCGCATAAGCCGATGGATGCAAGGTCACCATCGCCTTGGTAAGTAAATACTATATTATCGGGAAGAGATCTCTTAACACCGGTTGCAACAGCGGGAGCGCGACCATGAGATGCTTCAATCATATCACAGGTAAAATAATTATATGCAAGAACAGAACATCCGACGGGTGCTATACCGATAGTTTTACCCTCGATTCCAAGCTCGTCAATACACTCTGCGACAAGGCGGTGAACGATGCCATGTGTACAACCCGGGCAGTAGTGCAGTACCGCATCGGTTAATGATTTAGGTTTTTCAAATACAATGCTCATGCGTTTGTTCCTCCTTCAGCCATGTTCTTGATGCTTTCAAGTACCTCATCCGGGGTAGGTATCATACCGCCTACACGACGGCAGAGTGAAACAGGCTTTTTACAACGGACTGCAAGCTCAACATCTTGTTTCATTTGACCCATGTTAAGCTCTACACATACAAAGCCTTTAACCTTATCCGCAGCAGCTAAAAGCGGCTTATCAGGGAAAGGCCACAGGGTAATCGGACGAATCATGCCGACTTTAATACCTTGTTTTCTCGCTTCAACAATTGCGTTGCGGGAAACACGGGCAGTTATGCCGCAGGAAACGACGCAAACATCCGCGTCATCCATCATGAATTCTTCCCACATCGTTTCGTTTTCCGTAACCTTTTCGTAGCGTTCGAAACGTTCGATATTTTTCTGTTCGAGTTCAGTAGGCGACAGGTACAGTGAATTGATGATATTATGTGTGCGTTTGCATTTTGTGCCTGTTACAGCCCAGTCGGGTGCATTTTCTTCAAGTACGGTCTCTTCCGGCAGAACAACAGGTTCCATCATCTGTCCCATAGTACCATCAGCCAATAACATAGCGGGCATGCGATATTTAAATGCTAAACTGAAAGCCTTTTGTGTCAAGTCAGCCATTTCCTGAACGGAAGCAGGTGCTAAAACAAGTACATGGAAATCACCGTGTCCGGGACCTCTTGTTGCGAGAAAGTAATCTGATTGAGAAGGCTGAATGCCTCCGAGTCCCGGGCCGCCGCGCTGGACATTAACTATCAATGCGGGAAGATCTGCACCTGCAAGATATGATATACCCTCACATTTAAGAGCAATTCCGGGGCTTGATGACGATGTCATCGCCAGTTTGCCTGTAGAAGCAACGCCATAAACCATATTAATGGCAGCTATTTCACTTTCTGCCTGTAAAAACACACCGCCGATTTTCGGCATACGTTTAGCCATATAAGCCGCTATTTCGGTTTGCGGAGTGATAGGATAGCCGAGGTAATGACGGCATCCGCAGCGGATAGCTGCTTCGGCAATTGCCTCGTTTCCTTTCATAAGAACTTTTTCCTGCATAGTACGCTCCTTTCTCACTTTTCGACCTTGATGACACAGTCGGGACACATTGTTGCGCAGAATGCGCATCCGATGCAAGCGTCCTGATCTGTCAACTCAACGGGTGTGTGCCCCTTTTGGTTCAGCCGCGTTTTGGATAACGTCAGCAGATGCTTAGGGCAGGCATTTACGCACAACCCACAGCCTTTACATAGCTCTTCCTTAAATGTTAATTTTGCCATTGGACGCCTCCTGAGTCAGTTGATAATATAGTTTCTGAAGGTTCAACGGAAAGAGATTCTCAATTTGATCCTTCAGGCTTTGGTAAAGATAATCGGCACAGCAAGTCATAAATATCGGCAGTTTGGTCTGCTGGCTTATGGCATCGGCATACGATACACTTGCAAGTACGTCGTCTGCCGTTGTTTGTTGACCGAGATTGGTGTTGTTTACAATGCCTGTGAAAGGCAGCCCGCATGCAGCTTCTATTTCATGCATAACAGCTACTGTATCATCTGAAGTACGTGTAAGCGGGCGAGAGCGATTCACGACCAACAACATTTCAAAATTGTTTTCATCTTTAATTTCGGGCGTATATCTGCCAAGCGCGAGTGCGCCGCGATCATCACCGCCTATATCGAGAACACCGTATTGAGTACGGCTGTCTATAAGCGCATACGTTTCCTTAGGCATGGCGGGAACATCCAGGTTAGAATTTGCGAATGGTGAACAGATAAGCTTTATACCTTCAGCGGCAAGCTGTGTTTCACTGTCCTTGGTACGGAAATATGGGTTTACAATATCCAAATCCGCAATCGTAATAGGATATCCCTGTTCATGCAGAAAACGCGCATAATTAAGTGCAATATTGGTTTTGCCGCTGCCGTAATGTCCGGCAAAGAGTGTCAGCCGTTTTGGCTTCAATAGCATCACCTTCTTAAAGTTTACTTCTTATAATTTTACCGCTCGTTGTTTTCGGCAATGATGTGCAGAATTTTACGATACGCGGATATTTGTACGGAGCAGTGTGCTCCTTAACATAGTTTTGAATTTCTTTTTTAAGTTCTTCAGTACCTTCCTTGCCGGGAACAAGAACAATAGAAGCCTTTACAACCTGACCTCGAATTTCATCGGGAGCAGCAGAAACGCCGCATTCAAGCACATACGGAAGCTCCATGATGACATTTTCGATTTCGAACGGTCCGATACGATAGCCGGAAGATTTAATAACATCATCCGCGCGTCCCACATACCAATAGAAGCCGTCTTCATCACGCCATGCAAGGTCTCCTGTGTGGTAATAACCGTCATGCCATGTTTTTTCCGTAACATCGGGACTTCCGTAATACTCATAAGCAAGGCCGCAGGGAATGCCGTTTTTAATATTTATGCAAATCTCGCCGTTCTGACCTGTAGGTACTTCTTTACCGTCGGTATCAAGAAGGTGAACATCGTACAGCGGAACAGGCTTGCCCATAGAACCGATTTTATGGCTGTCACCTGCAAGATTGCCTATGATAAGCGTTGATTCCGACTGACCGAATCCTTCCATTATGCGCAGTCCCGTTGCCTTTTCAAATTGACGGAAGACCTCGGGATTAAGTGCTTCACCTGCAATAGAAGCATGCTCAATTGAAGAAAGATCGTAATGTGATAAATCCTGCTTGATAAGCATGCGGTACATAGTAGGCGGTGCGCAGAATGTGGTTATACGATACTTTGCAAATAACGGAAGAATCTTTGCCGCATCAAAGCGAGTGAAATCATAAACGAATACAGCAGCTTCGCAGAGCCACTGACCGTAGAGCTTGCCCCAAAGTGATTTAGCCCAGCCTGTGTCGGAAATTGTAAGATGCAAGCCGTCGGGATTTACGCGATGCCAGTATTTTGCCGTGATATAATGTCCAAGCGGATATTTATAGTTATGTGCGGCGATTTTCGGATATCCCGATGTGCCGGATGTGAAGAACATAAGCATAGGATCACTGCCGCACGGGCTGTCCGGTTTACGATCAAAGTGACGAGAAAACAATTCTGATTCCGTGTTAAAATCGTGCCATCCCGCTTTTGTACCGCCTACCATTATCTTTATGAGAGGCTTCATATAATCTTTTTCAGCAAGATCAACCTGATTTGAAGTATCACCGTCTGCGGTACATAGAATTGCACTGACACCCGCGGCACCGAATCTATATGAAAAGTCGTGTTCAACCAACTGATTTGTTGCGGGAATTGCGATTGCACCGATTTTATGAAGACCGAGAATAGCGAACCAGAACTGATAATGACGCTTAAGAACAAGCATTACACGATCTCCGCGTTTGATGCCGAGAGAGGTAAAATAGTTAGCCGCTCTGCTGGAAGCTTCTTTCATATCTTTAAAAGTAAAGCGTCGTTCTGTACCATCCTCTGAAATGTGAAGCATTGCCAGTTTTTCGGGCTTTTCACGTCCCAAAGCATCAACTATATCAAATGCAAAGTTGAATTTTTCTTCATCTTTAAACGCAATAGATTTTATAAGACCGTTGTCATCTTCTGTTGTAGTAATAAAACGTTCAGCTACACGCGGTTTACGATCGGTTGTACGCTCTTGTTCAGCGGGAAGTTGATCGGCGGATGTCTGAGTTTGAAGTGCAGCTTCCTCTTGCGGACGAAGCACAAAAGCATAGAACAGACAGTCCTCACCGTTAGCGGCAACCATACCATGAGGAATTGAGCTGTCATAGTAGATACAGTCACCTTCGTGCAGCATCTCAATGTGCTCGCCAACCTGTACTTTCATGCTGCCTTTAATAATGAGGTCGCATTCCTGCCCGATATGACTGGTGAGTTCAATATCCGAATGGAATGCACGGTCAGAGTATTTGTTTTCAACAAACAGAGGATCCGCAATTCGATTTTGAAAATCGGATGCCATGTTGTAATAAATCATTTCATGCGCTTGTTCGATTTTCTGTCCGTTGCCTGCACGTGTAAGCGTATAAGTATGAAGCTTGGGGCTTTGTCCTTCAATGAGATCTGTTACGTCGACACCGAAGGCGAGAGCACACCGATAAAGAAATGCAAATGTCAGATTACTTCCACCGTTTTCGCAGAGGAGATATTCTTCGGTACTGATACCTGTTTTATCTGCCATTTCGGCAGGTGTGAAACCGGAAATCTCACGCAGATCGCGAATTCGACCTGCCATTTCTTTGATTTTATAATCAAGTCCGGTTAATTGTTGATTTGCCATTATGATACCTCCTGGGGGTAAAAAAAGCCCGCCTCAAAGATTTTTGATATAATCATCTTTGAGACGAGCTGAAAATTCGGCCCGCGATACCACTCAAATTGCATGCACCTCACGATGCATACCACTCAACGGGTTCCAACAAACCCTTAGCACTTACGTAACTGACACGGGAGAGGTCTACTTGCAACACATTAATAAATATCACTTTATGAATGCTTTCTTCTCTCCGGCTCGGGAGCTACAAATCAGATACGCCTGTTGCCGACTCACACCAAACGTCGGCTCTCTGAAACAGATATTGTATCGGACCCTCTCCGTCGCAGCCTTTTATTATTTTTGATTATATCACACTATAACAAATTTGTCAATATCAAATTTTAAGTTAAATCAGTATATTTATTTAATTTCTCGGTATAATTATTTGATTTGCTCCGCAGTCTTGGCAGTATCAATGCCTGCAGCTCCATCCAAGTTAAGTTCACGTGTGGCTTCCTCACGCATTTTATACTTTAAAATCTTGCCTGCAGCATTCATCGGAAAAGCATCGACAAAACGTATGTATTTCGGAACCTTGTGGCGTGCAAGGCTGGCTTTAATATAATTCAGCATTTCCTCTTGTGTAACACTGCCGGGTTCTTTGAGAATAATGCAAGCCATAGCCTCTTCTCCGTATTTTTTGTCGGGTACACCGATGACTTGAACATCTTTTACTGCGGGATGAGTGTAGATAAACTCCTCGATTTCTTTGGGATAGATGTTTTCGCCGCCGCGAATAATCATATCCTTAAGTCTTCCCGTAATACGATAACAACCGTTATCGTCACGACAAGCCAAGTCGCCGGAATGAAGCCAGCCGTCCTTGTCGACAGCTGCCGCGGTAGCTTCAGGCATTTTATAATATCCTTTCATTATATTGTAACCGCGGGAACAAAATTCACCGTTAACACCGTTCGGTACCTCTTCGCCTGTTTCGGGATTAATGATTTTACATTCAATGTGAGGGAATGCATATCCGACAGTATTACAGCGAAGATCAAGCGGGTCACCGCATGCGCTCATTGTACTACCGGGAGACGATTCTGTTTGACCGTAAACACTTACAATATCGGTCATGTGCATTTCATCAGGCTGAGCGGCTCTGCGCATAAGCTCCGGAGGGCAACCCGAACCTGCCATAATTCCCGTACGCATATAAGAGAAATCGGTTTTTTTATAATCCGGATGATTAAACATCGCAATAAACATAGTCGGAACGCCGTTGAAGCAAGTGATTTTCTCCTGATTTATGCAAGCAAGGGATACTTTAGCAGAGAAATACGGCATCGGGCAAAGTGTCGCACCGTGTGTCATGCATGATGTCATCGAAAGAACCATACCGAAACAGTGGAACATAGGTACTTGTATCATCATTCGGTCAGCTGTAGATAAATCCATGCGGTCACCGATACATTTTCCGTCATTTACTACATTATAATGAGTTAACATAACACCCTTTGGGAAACCTGTGGTACCGGATGTATACTGCATATTGCATACATCGTCGGGACGCACTGACGCAGCCATTCTTTGAATTTCCTCACGTGGAACCATATTGCTTCGTTCCATAGCTTCATCAAATGTCAGACAACCCTTCATACGGAATCCTACGGTAATAACATTGCGAAGAAACGGAAGCTTACGGCAATGCAGGCTTGATCCGGGTTTTGTATCGGCAAGCTCGGGGCATAATGTTTGAATAATCTCTTTATAATTCGAATCCAGGCAATGCTCAATCATAACTAATGTATGTGTATCAGATTGACGAAGCAGATATTCGGCTTCGTGAATTTTATACGCCGTGTTTACGGTTACAAGAATCGCACCGATTTTTGTAGTTGCCCAGAATGTAATAAACCAGGCGGGAATGTTGGTTGCCCAAATAGCTACTTTACTTCCGCGTCTGACACCGAGTGATACAAGTGCTCTTGCAAAATCATCAACGTCATCTCTGAACTGTTCATAAGTACGAGTATAATCAAGTGTTGTATATTTAAAAGCATACTGATCGGGGAATTCCTCAACCATACGATCAAGAACCTGTGGGAATGTTTCGGAAATAAGACTGTCTTTTTTCCAAACAAATTTACCGGTATGCGCGGCATTATCGTAAAGAGTTTTTTTCTTGCCGCGTGGGGACTCGAAACGGTTCATATAGTTTACAAAATGAGGAAGTATAACCTCAGGATCTGTAAGATCAGGCATCCAATCAGGCTTCCATTCAAGTGAGATAAAACCGTCATAATCAATCGAAGCCAACGCATGCATCATGCTTTCGACAGGCATTGTACCTTCTCCGATTAAATTGTAAGCTCCGTCATCATCCGAATCACGCAGATGTACATGACGAACATACGCTCCGAGATTTTTTATTGTTGTATCTGCTGATTCGCCATGGTCACGATAAGGGTGATGCATGTCCCATAAAGCACCGAGCTGATCGCATGCGAATGTATCAAGCAAAGCACGAAGGCGCGCTGTATCCGAAAAGACACCGCTTGTTTTCAGCAAAATAGTAATACCGAGCGTTTCCGCCGTGGGAATAAGAGTTTCCAATGTGGAATATATCTGAGATTCATCATCATGGAGTGCCGCAACAGCCACATAAGGTGCTTGAACATCATGTGCTATATGAATAAGTGACTCTATTATTGTGGTACAATCTGCATCGGAAATGTCGCAGGAAGTATCAAAACAGGGAATACACATATCTTTTTGCCACAATTCGCGTGCTGTTGCCACTGCATTGTACTTATGCAAAGGACCTCCGCGGTCAGTTAATTCGGGAGTATTTTGTATATTGTAGAGTTCGATTCCTCCGAAACGCATAGTCTGAGCCATATTAATTTGCTCTTCCCATGAGATATTCTGCCAACCGCGGGTGGAAAACGATAATTTCATTGATTTATTCCTCCTTAAGCATTAGCCGTTTCTTCATATACAATCTTGTTGATAGCATTAAGATAAGCATGTACGGATGCACCGAGGATATCTGTCGATATGCCTCTGCCCGAATAAAGTTTACCGCCGCTGCGCAGTTTAACAACGGATTCACCCATTGCTTCGCGTCCTTCGGTTACAGCTTGTATTTGGAAATCATCAAGCTCGTAGTGACATCCGATTATCGATTCTATAGCGAGGAATGCCGCATCTACAGAACCGTCACCAAGGCTGACGCCGGAAAGCGTTTGTCCGTTTTTGCTCAACTTCATTTGAGCACATGCGCCGATAGTGTTTCCTGTATTTATAACATAGCTTTCGAGTATGTATGTCGGTGGAACCTGCATAGCGGCTGAAGCGATAATTGCATCAAGTTCTTTTTCACCGACTGTATCCTTTTTGGATGCAATTCGGCAGAAAGCTTCATAAACCTTCGCACCGTCTTCCTCTGACAAATCATAGCCAAGAGATGCCGCCATGCTTAAAACAGCTTCTTGCGTGTCATGTACGGTCAGAACAGCTCCGCTGTTTGCTTGTACTCCCGTGTCGAAAGGAGATGTTTGGCTGCGTCCTGTTTGGCACATCCAAGTGATTTGAGAAAGAATTCGACTCATTTGCGTAAATTGTATAGTGTTTGAAACATCAAACTCGGATGCTTTAGCCGAGAGCAATTTTGCGATATGAGAGAGGTTAACCGAATTTATGCAATATGAAGCGGCTTTGATTTCGTCCACACCGACTGTAATAGCACTTACAGCGCATGCGTCAGCCATTGACAGCGTATCTGAACATCCCACAGCAAACCGAACATTTTTAGCCTGCGGTACATTTTCAACTACAGCTTGAATAAATTCACCAAACGCATTCGGAAGCAGGTTTCCTGCTGCATCGCATACGGTTATACCTGTAGCTCCTGCCTCTATAGCCGTAGTCAATGCTTCATACAAAAATGACGGATCGGCACGTGTCGCATCATCGGCTAAAAATTCCACATCATTACATACAGATTTTGCCGCCGCTACCGTATTACTGATTGCCTCAAGCATAGCGGCAGGCTTCTTTCCGGCAAGGTATTCCATTTGTACCGCACTGACAGGTGCGGGTACCTGAATACGCGGATGCTTTGCTTCCTTCAGTGCATTCCATACTGTGTCAACACTTTGCTTATTAAGTTCAACCGGAACAGATATAACGCTTGTTTTTACCGCAGACGCCACAGATTTTATCAGCAAACTGTCAATCTTCGGATTTTCGACAGAATGCAATTCAATAGCGCTCACACCCAGTCTGTCAAGCAGCTTAGCCATCTCAATCTTTTCACGAAAACTTAAGGTATAACCGGCTGTTTTTCCGGCTTGTTGTATTGTCATATCGGTGATATATATGTTTCTCAACGTCTGTTCCTCCTTAATTTAAAACAAAAAATCCCTGAAGCAGTTTAGCTTCAGGGACGAAATATTTCGCGGTACCACCCAATTTATTCTTCGCCTCACGACGAAAAATCACTCTCGGACTCTGTCAAGTCCATAGCCTGTAACGCAGCCACACGGATTCAGCTACTTATCAGTATGTTCGCAAAATCTGCTCGGGAAGGAGAATGTCAGATTTGAGCATTCTTGTCGACTCGCACCAACCGTCGGCTCTCTGAAATGTGCAACAAAATGACAAATTTCCGTCATCGCATTTAATATATTGTGTCGTTGGGTCTATTATACTCACATTGCCCGAGCTTTGTCAAGCATAATTTATAGGTTTACCGTAATTTCTACCTATATATCGAAAATCAAAGTAATTTCAGCACTATAATTGTACAATATTTTGGGAAATGATTTCGGTTATTACACCATACAATCTGCAACAATAAAACAATACCGTATACCAACCACATACATATTGGTAAGGTATACGGTATTATTCATGATGCGATAATTTCAGAAATATTTATTCAGCACTTTCCTCAAGTGAAGCGATATATTTTTCGAGAACTTTATTACCGATTTTCTTCATGCTTGCAAGTTTGGATGCTACAGTATCTGGATCCTTTATATTTGTTATAGCAGAACGTATTCCACCCCAGTCGAAAACAGAACCGAGGTCATAGTTACGATTTTCGAGAATCAAATAAATCATAGGTTCTGACTCTTCATCACGTGATGCTTTACCTATCAATGTCTGTTCAACATAAGCAGGTGTAAGGCTGTACTTGCTGAAATGAGCCATAATCTCCATGATATCACCTGTACGGTTTGCATCAGAGAGTGTTTTGGGAAGAGAATATGCTGTAAGGTTGCTGCAGCTGTAGCTTGAGTAATATTCCTGCTGTGCTTCGTTTTCTTTCGGAGCCGGAATGATACCGAATGTTACGTCACTGTCACGGAACAACGTTATATTACGCATTCCCGCATAATAGAACAGAGCACCGCCAATTGCAAACTGGCGTTCTCTTCCGTTAGGTGTTTCAACACCGCCGCCCTGAACTACAGTAGAGCCTGAACCCATGTTGGTAAAGTCACCTTGCTGAGTTTTTACGATATTAATGAGTGCGAAAACCGAAGCCTCGGATTCGTAATTGAAATAAGGTAAATCGTTTTCATCCTTGTCAGTGATTCTGTATCCCATTGACAGCCACAAAGCAATGGCATTAAAATCCTCGGTAATATAACCGTATGTATCGGCATCGGTCCAAGCACCGTCACCGTCAGTATCTCTCATTGCAGCTGTTGCCATTTCATTGTGTTTATCGAGAGTCCACTTACCTTCGTTTACAAGGGTATATGGGTCTTCCAATCCGAGATCGGTAATCATATCTTTATTGAAAAGATAGCACCATGTACCGTAGTTATCCATAATCGAGATATCACCGGTCATGACATAGTCGTGATTTAATACTGAAAGATTTTTATACATCGCCTGATCCCACCACTCGTTTTCAAGCTTAATGGTAGAAACTGTGCGATAATCAAGTATAAGTCCGTTTGTTGAGAGGGAACACAGAGAGTCGATACCATCTGTAACCGTATCAACATCATCACTTCCGGCTGTAATAGATGTTTTAACTGTAGAAGAAGGAGAATCTAAACGGTTTTCAACAATTTTAATGTTAAGAAGTTCTTCCATTAAAGTGTTGCGGCTGTATACAGCATCGTTTATGGTTTCTCCGTTCATTTCTTCGGAATAAACGTCAAATGTTATCCAGTCGCCGCTTCCTCCGCGGTCAGCTATTCTGAATTCATATCCACTGTAATCTCTGTCCGAGTAAAGTGAGCGGAGCGAATTCATCGTTATTTCAGCCTCGGTTTCAACTTCGGTCTCGGTTTGCGCCTCAGCTACAACCTCTGTTTCTGCGTTTGTTTCGCCGTCAGTCTCGGCATTATTTCCGCCATTGCTGCATGAAACAAAACTTGCAAGCATTAATGCCGCTAAAATTGCCGAGAAAATTCTTTTCTTTTGCATTTGTTTTGATTAATCCTTTCGTGAATGTATATCGTTTGAATTTAAAAATAGACAACGTTCATTTCTATATTGATTATAAGTAATCTTCAATTGATTGTCAAGTGATTATGAGATAATTTGTGAAAAAAAGTGAGCGTAAAAATAAATCATGTGTGACAATATTGATTTTATGCTTGTTATTCGAAATAATATATGTTAAAATATAAAAAATATTCAATTTGTTTTTAGGAGCATGAATATGAATAAAGAGGAATATTCCGGTATCGGAAAATTTATATGGCTTGATCCGATTAAATATCCCGATATGCAAAAAACTTCATTTAACTGCGATAATAGCGAACCGTATTGTGTTGCGGAGTTCCGACACACCATTAAACTATCCGATAATGTTAAACAAATCACGTTGGATGTTACAGGTGCCGCGCAATATTACCTTTGGTGCAATAAACATTTTGTAGGTATTGGGCCTGCATCTGCCGGAGGGGATTTTCTCACCGATAAACCGCTTTCCTGGCAATATGTAAACAGATATTTATTTATTCCAGATTCCGATTTACTTGAAATTTATGCCAAGGTTCGATTGAAATCCGAGAGACTCACTGAGTTTACTCCGGGTAAAGGTGCATTTCTTCTGTCAGGTAAAATTGAATATGAAAACGGAACAATCGAATTCTTCGGTACAGATGAAAACTGGCAGGCGAGAATTGATAAACATTATCAGAAACCGGGGTTATATGATGCGTCTGCCGAACTGGATGAATGGGGAAGTGCAGTCTGTACTGAGATAAACGTAAAGCTTCCAATTTCCGATATTCCGAACCTCGCATATACGCCTGTTTATGGTGAGTACTGGACAGAGCCTCATATAATACGCGGCGGAGAAAAATACGAGATTAACTATCCCAGAATTCACTGTGCATATATTTCGGTTGCTGCAGACGGCGAATGCACACTTGATATAGGATGCTCGGAACGCGGAGAAATCCAGCATAGTGAAAGGGTTATATTCGATAAAAACGGCGGAGATTACAAAGGACTTGTAATGTATTCTGCAGGCTTCCTTTCTGTAGATGTCATTTCTGCCGCTGATGGGGTGCACATATTGCCGTATCTTATTGACAGCCGTTATCCCATAACAGCTGAGGGATATGTCCACACGTCGGATTATGATTTAGACAAGGTTTATGATACATGTAAATGGACACTTTCAATCTGCAGACAGTCTATGCATCTTGACAGCCCCAGCCATCAAGAGCTTTTAGCTTGCACAGGGGACTATCTTGTTGAAACAAACATGACCTTGTTTACTTTCGGAGATATGCGATTGGCAATGCAGGATATACGCAGAACTGCAGACTGGCTTTGCGAAAACAACGGAAGAATGTTCCACACGACATACAGTCTCATGTGGGTACAATGGATTCGCAATGTATATTTATATACCGGTGATAAGGATATTATAGAATATTGCCAAACAGCACTTGATACATTGCTTTCGAGATTTAACGGTTACATCGGAAATCACGGGGTTATCGAAAATCCTCCGGATTATATGTTCATAGATTGGCTCGAAATGGAAGGATACAGCATGCATCATCCTCCGAAAGCTCTTGGTCAAACTGTGCTATGTGCTTTCTATTATAAAGCACTGACAGATGCATGTGCTTTATGTTCGGAAATGGAAAAGTACAGCGCAAACAGCGAATGGTGGAGCAAAAAAAGAGAACTTTGGACTTCTCATGCAATATTATTTAAGGAAGCATTTAACAATGCCTTCTATGATAAGCAATCGGGATTATATACCGACGGTTTGTCGGATGATGATGAAGGAAGCAATCCCTGGCGGCCTCGTAATGTACATCTCAAGCACTTTACACGTCATGCTAATATACTTGCCGCAATGTATGGCTTATGCCCTGAAAATGAATGTGAGCGAATTGTTCGTATATGTGCGAATGTTAAATCCGATTTGCCGCAAGTACAACCGTACTATATGTATTTTATACTCGATGCGGTATGGAAAGCAGGATTGTTTGCCGATTACGGAATGGAAATACTCGCTTTATGGAAACCTCTTGTAAAAACATGCAGCAAAGGATTGCAGGAAGGATGGATTGCTCCTCCGAACTACAGCTTTGATTACAGTCACGCATGGGGCGGAACTCCCGCATACCATCTGCCTCTTGCGCTGACAGGACTTTCAATTGTCGAACCGGGATTCAAGAAAATTACACTTTCACCTCGTTTATGGGGACTTAAGTTTGCCGATGTATCATTTCCTACACCATACGGACAAATACATATTAAACAAAACGAAGGTGAAAAAGCTGAAATTACAGTTCCGAATGAAATTGAATGGAAAATCGTATAAAAGCAAACGCAAATATATTTAAAACGATATCGCACAAATGAGGAAAAATGAATCTGTTAAATTCCTTTGAAATAAAAATATTACACAGCCTTCATGACACTTTGCAATGTTCTTTTTTAGATGCATTTTTGCCGATTGTCACAAGACTTGCCGATTACGGTATTATATGGATTATAATTGCCGCTATTCTGCTGATATTTAAAAAGACACGTCGTGTCGGAATAACAATGGCTATATCATTGATTTTGGGGCTCATTTTCGGAAATCTGATTATGAAGCCTATGATTGCAAGAATCAGGCCATACGACTTTGATACATCTATAGTATTGCTTATTCCCGCAGAACACGAATTCTCATTTCCATCGGGACACACACTCGCATCTTTTGAGGGTGCCGTATCAATTTATCTCTACAATAAAAAAGCAGGATTTTGCGCACTGCTTTTAGCGTCAATTATTGCCTTTTCGAGGATATATTTAATGGTTCATTATCCTTTAGACGTCATTGCCGCGATTATTCTCGGCAGTCTATTCGCATATATTTCATATAAAATTGCGACACATAAAAAGTGCAGGGAATTATAATCATTACGACAAAAACAGGCTTATGATATACATCATAAATCCGACATCGGATATTATATGTTATATATAAAGCCTGTTTTTTTATTAAATCTGATGACTTATTCGTTTTTGTAATAAATTACGTCAGAGCATGGTCGCACTGTGTGTTCTCACTGTTCCAGATTTTTTTCGACGTCCAGTAGCAATCCGGATCTTGCCAAAACAGGTCGGATTCCGGCAATCCGAGAGGAAGAAATACCGCAGAACACAGGTATAAGCTTCCTGTGGATATGTATGATTCACCCATATTAGGCTGATGTCCGCATACACCTATTGTGAGAAAACCGTTTTCATCAAACATTTCTTCGTATTGCATTACACGTTTTATCACTGCGGTAAGAGCGCATCGTATTTGTGATTTCGGAAGATTACCGCAATTATCGAGAAGTGCCGCCTGTGCAAGAGATTGGAATGCTCCGAAACGATAACATGAAGAACGTCCGATTACAGGATACGATCCGTCCGGTGCAATCAATTGTTCCAATACAGATGCGTATCGCGACGCACGCAGCATTACTTTTTCACGCATATAGTCCCAGTCACCGTTTGTGGCACCCTTAGTGTTGAGAATGTCAACAAGCATCGGCTGAATAACAAAGCTGTTGTAGTAGTCAAAATGAAAATCATTTCCATCACTGTATATACCGTCTCCGCGATACCATTGCATATGCTGTCTAAGCGCATAATCGATTCGCATGGGATCCCAATCGGGTTCACCGATATAACACAGAAACGCTTCGATTGTCGCAGAGAACAGAAGCCAGTTGTTAGCCGGCGGCTTTCTTGTTCTTGTGCTTTTAAGCTTCCGTATCAGATTGCTTTTGGTTTCATTATCGAGCTTGAAGTATAACTCATCAGGTGCGCGCAGGAGTCCGTTTGCCAAAAAAGCAGCATCAACGATTGGCTGGTATCCGTTTTCAAAATTCATACAATCCGGGGAACTGGAAGTCACGGCTGCACTAATCGCTTTTCTTGTCATTTCCGCATATTCGATACGCAATTTTTCTTCCGACGGGTCTTCGGCAGTATGCGCAAGCCATGGTGCAATCCCGCACACTGTTCTACCGAGAGCTTCAAGATATGTGTAGTCAGCTCGGTCTGTTACACCGTCTTTATGCTCAACCGGCATTTTTTCTTTAAGTTTTCCGCAGCTGAGATTTTCAAGAACTGGACTGGTTATGCGAACCATTGTGTCAAGCCAATATTGTCGTGTTTCGGTCATAATATTGCTCCTTTATTCAAATTCATTTAAATTTACGTTTTACAAAATTTATCTGAATATAAACTTACGAAATAAAAATGACTAATTATCTGTTATAATGTAAAAAAACTGCGAATTATGAATGTTATCATAATCAGTTAATTTTCTGATATGAAACACATCATTTTTCGCAGTTATTCTTATTTGATTTCTATCGTTACTTTTTTATCAGTCACTTTAGCAGCTGCTTTTGCGACGGTTCGTATAGCTCGAGCAATTTTACCGTGTTTACCGATAATCATACCCATATCAGCTTCCGCTACCTTAAGAGTCAATACAGTTCCGGATTCGTTTTCCTCTTCCGTTACATTGACCGAGTCGGGATCATCAACAATAGCGCGTGCCATGTCTGTTAAAACTTGCTTTAAGTCAATGTCACGATAGCTTGCGCCGGTTTCATTGTCCATAATTATTTAATGATACCGCTCTTTGTAAGAATAGACTTAACTGTTTCAGTAGGCTGAGCGCCGGAAGCAAGCCACTTCTGTATTTTTTCTTCTTCAACCTTGAGAGTTACAGGTTCTGTCATAGGGTTATAATAACCTACTTCTTCGATGAATCTGCCGTCACGAGGTGAACGAGAATCTGCAACAATAATACGATAGAAAGGTGATTTCTTAGCACCCATTCTTCTAAGTCTGATTTTAACCATTTTTTCCTCCGAAAATTAAATAGAAATTTTATATAAAAATCCGCGAATTACATTGAAAACGGGATTTTCATTCTTTTTTTAGCTTTCTTTCCGCCATATTGCGCTGTCAGCTGTTTGATCATTTTATTCATCTGATCATATTGTCTGAGAAGCTTATTAACTTCCTCAACCGTTGTACCGCTGCCATTTGCTATTCGTTTGCGGCGAGAACCGTTAATTATATTCGGCTTTTCCCGCTCTTCAGCTGTCATAGCAAGTATAATAGCCTCGGTGTGTGTCATCGCTTTTTCATCTACCTTGGCGTCTTTCAGCATTCCGGGTTTTACTCCCGGTATCATAGCGGCTATCTGTTCAATGTCACCCATATTTTTGATTTGCCTGAATTGTTCCAGGTAATCGTTTAATGTGAATGTATTTTCTCTCAGCTTCTTTTCGAGCTCTGCTGCCTTTTTATCGTCGAATGTTTGCTGAGCCTTCTCAATGAGCGTTAATACATCACCCATTCCGAGAATACGTGATGCCATTCTTTCAGGATAGAACGGTTCAATAGCATCTAATTTTTCGCCTATACCGATGAATTTAATCGGCTTACCTGTAACATATCTGATGGAAAGAGCAGCGCCTCCGCGTGTATCACTGTCAAGCTTTGAAAGAATAACACCGGTAATGTCAAGTCTGTTATTGAATGCTTCTGCGATATTAACGGCATCCTGACCTGTCATAGCATCTACTACCAATAGTATTTCTGTAGGGTCAGAGGCAGCTTTCATTCTTTCAAGCTCCTCCATCATTTCTTCATCGACATTCAATCGTCCTGCGGTATCGATAAAAACCATATCGTGTCCATGTTTTTTTGCATGCTCAATACCGGCTTTAGCTATCTCAACAGGATCTACGGTACCCATATCAAACACAGGAACATCTACCTGAGCACCTACAACCTTCAATTGCTCAATAGCGGCAGGTCTGTAAATATCACATGCAACAAGCAGGGGACGTTTTCCTTGCTTTTTATACATCAATGCAAGCTTAGCGGTCTGTGTGGTTTTGCCTGAACCTTGAATACCGACCATCATAATAACTGTAGGAGGGCGAGATGATATTTGAAGCTTGTTGTTAGTCTCTCCCATCAGCTTAACAAGTTCTTCATGAACTATTTTAATAATCTGTTGAGCGGGAAGAAGACTTTCAAGTACTTCCGAACCGACAGCACGCTCAGTCACGGATTTAATAAATTCTCTCGTGACTTTATAGTTTACATTAGCCTCAAGAAGGGCGAGTTTAACTTCTCGCATGCCTTCTTTCACATCTGCTTCGGTCAGCTTTCCCTTATTTTTAAATTTCTTAAAAGCATTTTCCAGCTTTTCAGATAAACTTGAGAACATTTATTACCCCGTTTCGGTTAATTGCATTTATGAATTAGTTCCATTCAGCTGAACTATTACATTATCTAACTGTGATTTAATATTCTGATCAAGAGAAGTGCTGCTCATAATTTCATTTAGAATTTGTACGGCACACTGGATGTGCTCGTTTTTTTGGGCAAGACCTAACTTTTTTTCCAAATCAAAAAGTTCATCTTCACTTTTTTTTACCGAATCGCGTACTCCCTGCCGAGATATGCCGGTTAATTCGGAAATTTCAGCCAGTGAATAATCTTCATTGTAATAGTAATCGAGAATTTCTCTTTTTCTGTCAGACAGAAGCGAACCGTAAGTATCAAGAAGAATGGGGAATTTCATATTCTTTTCAAACATACAACCTTCACCTCTGTAAAGCAAATCACTTTACAGAGTATACCACAGTCTTAAGATTTTGTCAATACTAAATTTCAATTTCGCTTCAAAAAGTTTTTCGGCATTTAAAGTAAATACAAAACGTCAGTATTGGCTTTAATTTAAAGTTTTGCACGGAAAATTATCGATACGACACTTCACAAATAACTAAGCCTCAGTCAACAAGATTCTGTTAGCTGAGGCTTAAAGTATAATTCTTTTATTGACGATTGCCAAACACTATGTTACGTGTTGTTTGTCTGTATGAAAATCGTATTAACCGAAAATCGAGAAAGCAACAAACAAAGATGAGAGAAGGGAAGCGACTAATGAAACTACGGTAATCTGTGTATTAATCGAAGGACCTGCTGTATCCTTGAACGGGTCGCCTATAGTATCACCTATAACTGCGGCTTTGTGAGTCTCGCTTCCTTTTCCGCCTTCGTTGCCTGCCTCAACATATTTCTTGGCATTATCCCAAAGACCGCCTGCATTGGACATGAACAGTGAAATAAGCAATCCGCTGACTATATTACCGAGCAGGAAGCCTCCGATTGCATATGAACCACCGATAAATCCGACAATCAAAGTTGCGATTATTGTCATCAAGCCGGCTGGAATGAGTTCCTTAAGTGCTCCTGATGTTGCTATATCAATGCATCTATCATATTCGGGTTTAGTTGTTCCTTCACGCAGTCCGAGAATTTCACGGAACTGTCTGTGAATTTCGGCAACCATTCGCTGTGCATTACGGTCAACACCGAGAATAAGCATTGCGGAAAATACCGCGGGAATAGCCGCACCGATAAGTACACCGAAGAATACCGTCGGGGACATAATATCAAATCCGGTAATAAGCTCCTTACCTGCAGCTTCGAGCGCGGTGTTTGTTTCTGACATAAACGCACCTAACAAAGAGATTACGGTAAGACCGGCAGCACCGATTGAGAAACCTTTTGTAACAGCTTTAACTGTATTTCCCGCGCTGTCGAGTTCATCGGCAATACGGATTGTTTCTTCACCGAGATCTCCCATTTCGGCAAGTCCTCTTGCATTATCAACAATAGGACCATAAGCATCGTTGGAGATAATCATACCTACGATTGAAAGCATGCCGACAGCAGCCATAGATATACCGAAAATAGCATAACCGTCACCCATAGGCTCGCAGAGTTTAAAAGCTATAAGTGCTGAAATCGCTATACCGACCATAGCGGGAAGAGCGGAAATGAATCCGTAAGAAATACCCGATAATACAGTAAAGGCAGGTCCTGAGCTTGATGCGTGAGCGACTTTTTTAACAATCGGTTTAGAATCGTCCGTGAAGTAGTCAGTTGTTATACCTATAATTACACCGACAAGTAAACCGGTTGCTGATGCACCCCAAATTCTCCAGGAAAATCCATTGAACAAAGCTGTGGCAGCTGCAGATAATACAAGGAAAATTGCGGTTGTTACATAAGTTGAAGAATTAAGAGCATGTGTGGGATTTCCGTTCTTACCTACACGTGCTGTTGCGATTCCGATAATCGATGCGAGCAAACCTAATATTGCATAACAGAATACCATGGAGACATTTTGGAAGTCTCCGGTCAAGGATTGTGCGATAACCAATGCGGATGCCATCGCAGCTACATTGGAGTCAAACAAATCCGCTCCCATACCCGCAACATCACCGACATTATCACCGACATTATCGGCGATAACCGCGGGATTTCTGGGGTCGTCTTCAGGTATACCGAGTTCAACCTTACCGGTCAAATCCGCGGCAATATCTGCGGTTTTTGTGAAAATACCGCCGCCTGCTTTAGCGAACAAAGCAAGCGAGCTTGCGCCGAACGAGAATCCGAGCAAAATTGTGGAGTCACCGGTTATCCAAAGAACTGCCGCAACACCTAAAAGTGAACAACCGACAACTAATAATCCCATAACCGCACCACCGCGGAAGCCCATGAGAAACGCAGGCTTAAGACCTTTTTGTGCGCCTTCAGCTGTTCTGGAATTAGATAACGTAGCTACCATGATTCCGATTTTACCCGCTATGGCAGACAATACCGTACCTGCCAAATATGCAATTAAAATTGAAATATTTGAAAGAATATTTCCTTTCCAGATAGGCTGCGGAAGGAGAATGAAGATTACGATAGCTGCAATACCGGCGAATATAGCCAGTACTTTATACTCGCGGCGCATAAAAGTATTGGCTCCGGCTTTGATCAATTCCGCAACCTCACTGATACGCGCATTTTGTACCTTATGTTTTTTGACCCACAGGTACAAATACGCAGCAAACGCAAAGGCAATTACCGCTGTCAAAAAAGACAGAACGTAAAAAGTTGAAAGACCTACTTGCATACAAAACACCTCGCATATAAAAAATAAATTATGGACTGAAAATTAAAAACTAGGCTGCTTAGTTTATTATATGTATTTTAATTGTATTCAACGTATGAGGCAGGGAAATAACTTTTTTTATAAAACACGTCAGAGGATAATGCTCGCAAATATCCCAAATATTGAAATTTTAAAAATTAATTTATCAGCATTTTACCATAAAGAACGACCCGTGTCAACAGTTTTTTGTCGAAAAATTTGCGATTTTTCAAATTTCAATACATTTAATGAATTTTGTTTTCTGAAAAAGAAAAGGCGAATATACTTCTAAAGTATTTCGCCTTTCAATGTTTGATTAAAATATTATCTTTCCGTCGGTGAGTCTTAGTGTACAGTCCGATATTTTGATTAATTCGGATGTTTCGTGACTCACTATAATAGCTGTTGAATCAGAGCTTATGTTGTTGCGTATCACATTACATACATCTTTTTGAAGTTCGCGGTCAAGACCTGCGAGCGGTTCATCAAAGAGATATAGCGAGGACTTTCTCGCAAGAGTACGTGCAATAGAAACTCTTCGCTGCATTCCGCCTGACAATTCATGAGGGTATTTTTTCTCACTATTGTTTAGCTGCAGTGCATCAATAAGTTCCATTGCATATGCTTTGGAGCAGTTTGTTGGGATTGTAATGTTTTCAATAACATTTAACCATGGGAACAGTCTTGCTTCTTGAAACATAATTGTCATCGAGCAATCGGTTATTTCACCGCTGTCCGCAGATTCGAGTTTACTGAGAATACGCAGGAAGGTTGTTTTACCGCATCCCGAAGGTCCAGTGAGAAGATAAATACCTTCATTTAATTCGAGATTTATTCCATTCAGCACTTTTGTTTCATTGAATGATTTCGATAAGTTACGTATATATATCTTCATTGTTCCCGCAATCCGATGTCTGTTATACTGTACTTTTTGGTAGCTTTAATAAGCACAGATGACATTACCTTTTCCAGTATTATACTTATAACAATAACGGTAAGCGTCCATGCCATAAGGTCAATTGATTCAAGATATAGCTTGGATAAATATACCTTGCCTCCGATTGAATTTTTCAGAGAACAAAGAACCTCCGCCGCTATACCTGCTTTCCACGCGAGCCCCAGTGCTGTATTCGCGCCGGAAATAAATGAAGGGAAGGAAGAAGGAATATATAAAACACGTAATTTTTTAAGCCAACTGAAATCATATACTCGTGCTACTTCCACAAGTTCTTTTCTCGTTGAACGCAATCCGTTTAATACAGCGGAGTATATCACCGGGATAACCATAATTATCGCGGTAAATATCGGAACCCTCTCCTTACCCATCCAAACCAACGCGAGAATGATAAATGATGCAACAGGTGTCGATTTGATAATCGTAAGCAACGGTGAAAAGAGAATCTCGAATATTCTGAAAAGAAAAGATAAATATGCCAAAGAAGAGCCTATGAGTATGCCGATAATAAATCCCAAAATAATTCTGAGTAAAGAGCAGCCTACGCATTTATAGTATTCCGAGGTTTTACACAATTCCGTCAGTCGGAGAAAAACTTTACCGACTGACGGAACGAGAATGTCTTTATCAACTATTAAAGAGATGATTTCCCAAACTGCTACCCAAAATACAATAGAAAGAATTATTTCAACTGTTTTTTTTAGTTTAGACATCAACAGTTACTTTTTGATGTAGTATAAATCGTCAGCAGGAAGAGCACCGCCCACGGAAGTGGGGTCGAATCCGAAGAGAACATTGTAGAATCCGGAAAGACCTGTCTTCATTTCTTCACCTGTTATGCAAACCATATGTGCATCGGGAATTGCTTTTTTAGCTATAGCAGCCTTCGGAACTATACCATATGATTCAATTAAAGTCGATGCATCGTCAATGTTTTCGTTTACATATTGAACTGACGCGGCATATTCTTCAAGGAACGCATCTACCGTTGCAGGTGATTCTTCAATGAGATCGGGATTGATTATAACACATCCCATATAAAGTGAGCTTGAATCACCGTTTTTCTCAGCGGCTTTTTCCCATTCTTCAGTCAAATCTATAGCAGTTCTGGCTTCTGTCTGCGCAAGGACTGTAGTTGCATTAGGTACGGGAAGCATTCCGAGTGTAACATCACCGGATATCATCTGTGTGGCAAGTTCGGAGTGTTCTGCAAGATATGTTATATTGCATTCAATACCGTTTGTCTCAAGAACATATCTGAGAATATATTCCGGAGTCGAACCCTGACCTGTAGCGTATAAATCTTTTCCGTTGAGGTCTTCGAGTGACTGTACTGTATCTCCGTTCTCAAGAATATAAAGAACACCGAGAGTGTTTACTGCGGCTACTCTGATGTTGCCTTCGGTTTTATTATAAAGTACAGATGCTAAGTTGGTAGGAAGTGCGGCTATATCATAGTTTCCTTTGATTATTTCAGCTGTAACTTCATCCGGAGAGGAAGCAATAGTGAAATCGTAATTATTCGCAGCATTTCCGGCATCGTTGTCTGACATTAACTTAGCCATACCCATTCCGGTCGGGCCTTTTAAAGCGTATACTTTGAGGTCGCGGTCAAGTGTTTCCTCACTCTCGCTTGAACAGGAAACAAATGCGGTGCAGGAAAGAATTGCGGCGAGTGCCCATGTGATAATCTTTTTTAGGTTTTTCATTTTTTATTTCTCCTTTAAAAATTTAACAAAGTTAATATTCAATAAGCTTTTGCCTATTCAAAACGGTAAAATTCTTACCGTCATATGAAATAGCGTTCACTGCCGTCAGATTTTCAACGGCACGGTAAAGTGAGGCTCGGCTGATTCCCAGCTGTGAAGCAAGTGACGACATAGATTCAACCGAAATATTTACGCTCGCCGAACTAAGCAGGTAAAGATGAGTTGCAAGTTTATCCTCCGCTGATCCGGCTGCAAAAATAGCAATCTCACGATTTAAAAATGATATTTTTTGAGATAAGAAATTCAGATAATTCAACGCAGCAGTGCTGTTATCGCTAATTAGCTTCAGTATGAGCGAAGACGGAATAAGTATTACTTCACTGTCGCATTCGGCTGTAGATTCCGCGGGAGCCATATTGTTTAAAAGTGAAGCAGCACCGAAAACTTCACCGTTTCCCGCATATTTTAATGTTGCTTCCTTTTGTTTTATTCTTGCTGTAAGTCTGATTTTACCATACGAGACAACTGCAAGAAAGTGCTCTCCGTCTGCGTTTGTAAGTAATATTTTCTCGCCTGCCGCATAGTTTTTTATTTGACAGCACAAAGAAATATTATATTTCGAATCGAGTGATTCGAAATCAAGATTTTTAAAAATAAATAATGACTCAAGTAGGGTAGGAATTGTGTTGTTCATGAAAGCCACTGCTCCGCGCAAAAGTGTCTCATTTGAGACAAAAAGATTATAGCACATTGATTTTCAAGTGTCAAGTAAATGAACAATAAAACTTATATAGATTTTCACAAGAATAAACGGTTTTTATTTATAAAATTTTATTATGATTTCTTTTAAACCCCCTTGAAAAAAAATTAATGTTGTTATAAAATATAAGTTGGTAAAATTATAAATCTTTAGGGGGAAATATGACTTTATTTATTTTAGCTGCAGGAATGGGTTCACGTTACGGCGGACTCAAGCAAATCGATCCTTTCACCGAGCATGGTGAATTCATTATTGACTTTTCGATTTATGATGCGATTAAAGCAGGTTTCAATAAAGTAGTCTTTGTAATCAAAGAAGAAAATTACGAAGCATTTAAGGAAACTGTAGGACACAGAATCGAGAAAAAAGTTGATGTCGAATACGTTTTCCAGAAGCTTGACAGCTTTGTTCCGGAAGGAAAGCTCAATCCCGATAGAGTAAAGCCTTGGGGAACAACACAAGCCGTTCTTTGCGCTAAAGACGCAATCAAAGAAGGATTTGCTGTTATTAACGCAGATGATTTCTACGGTCGTGACGCTTTCATGAAAGCTGCTGAATTTATTAAGAACAATGATAAGAACTCTAACCATTACTGCATGGTAGGATACATGCTCGGCAATACACTGACAGATAACGGAAGTGTTGCAAGAGGCGTATGCCACAAAAATGAAGAAGGCATGCTTGATAAAATTGTTGAAAGAACAAAGCTCTTCAAAGAAGAAGGCGGAGCTTATTTCGAAGAAAACAACGAAAAAGTTCATCTTCCTAATGAAACAGTAGTTTCCATGAACTTCTGGGGCTTCGGACCTTCCGTGTTTGAATATCTCGCAAAAGATTTCTCCGACTTCCTTGCAGATCCTGCATCGGATAAAATGAAGGGTGAGTGTCTCCTTCCCAATACTATCGGTAAGATGATTAACGAAAATAAGTGTGATGTTAAAGTTCTCACCACAACTGCAAAATGGTTTGGCGTTACATATGCAAACGACAAGCCCGATGTTATCGCAAAACTGAAGCAGTTAATTGCCGAAGGCGAATATCCCGACGGACTCTGGAAGTAATCAACCTAATATAATTTGATATAATGATTAAAAATATAAGCCGAAAGACATTTATCGTTTTCTCGGCTTATATTTCGAATAACGGAAAAATACTATAAATTTAATTTTAGAAAGGCAGTACTTATGGCAATTCTTGTAACCGGCGGCGCAGGATATATCGGTTCACATACTGTAGTTGAGCTTCAAAATTCAGGATATGAAGTTGTAGTTTGTGATAACCTTTGCAACTCAAGCCGCAAATCACTTGAAAGAGTTGAAAAAATAACAGGTAAGCCTGTTAAGTTCTATTTAGCTGATATTCTTGACCGCGATGCACTTGAAAACATATTCAAGAACGAAAAAATCGATTCGGTTATCCATTTTGCAGGTCTCAAGGCTGTCGGAGAATCTGTTGCTAAGCCTTGGGAGTATTACAACAACAATATAACAGGTACTCTTACCCTTGTTGATGTTATGAGAAACAACGGATGCAAGAATATCATTTTCTCATCCTCCGCTACAGTTTACGGCAACCCCGCATTTATTCCGATTACCGAGGAATGCCCGAAGGGTAATTGTACAAACCCATACGGATGGACCAAATCCATGCTCGAACAGATTCTGACAGATATTCAGAAAGCGGACAAAGAGTGGAATGTTGTTCTTCTTCGTTACTTCAATCCTATCGGAGCTCATAAGAGCGGACTTATCGGTGAAAACCCCAACGGAACTCCGAACAACCTTATGCCGTACATAACACAGGTAGCTGTAGGTAAGCGTCCCGAGCTCGGTGTATTCGGAAATGACTATAATACTCATGACGGAACCGGTGTGCGCGATTATATCCATGTAGTTGATTTGGCAAAAGGTCATGTATGCGCAATTAAGAAGCTTGCTGAAAATTGCGGTCTTAAAACATATAACCTCGGCACAGGTATAGGCTACAGTGTTCTTGACATTGTTAAAAACTTTGAAAGTGCTACAGGCGTTAAAATTCCGTACTCTATCAAGCCGAGACGGCCCGGTGATATAGACACATGCTATTCAAGCGCAGCTCTTGCCGAAAAAGAACTCGGTTGGAAAGCCGAAAACGGTATAAAGGAAATGTGTGAGGATTCATGGAGATGGCAGAAGATGAATCCCAACGGTTATGATGATTAATTAAGGAGATATACACATGATCAAAAAAGAACTTTTCGGAAAGCTTCCTTGCGGTTGTGAAGTTTATTCATACACACTTTCAAATGACTCTATAACATCTGCATGCATTCTTAACTACGGCGGTATACTTAAAAATATTTGGGTAGCAGATAAAAAAGGCGTAAAGGCTGATGTAATATGCGGATTCGATAATATCAACGGTTACCTTACATCAGGTGGATATCAAGGTGCTCTGATCGGTCGTATCGGCAACCGTATAGGCGGTGCAAAATTTACTCTTGAGGGCAAAGAATATAATTTATACAAAAACGACGGAAACAATTCACTTCACGGCGGTAAGGACGGATTCAATGCTAAAATCTGGAATGTAATCGAAGCTGATTCAGATACAGAGCCTTCTCTGATTTTAACATATACCAGTCCCGACGGAGAAGAGAATTATCCCGGAACATTAACCGTTAAAGTAACATATACATTGTCAAAGAACGGCGCTCTCACGATTCATTATGAAGCAGAAACAGATAAGACTACCATTGTAAGCCTTACAAACCATTCTTACTTCAATCTTGCAGGTTATGAAGCAGGTCCTGTAGACAACCTTGTTCTTCAGCTTGACTGCGATAAAATCAACAGCCTTGACAACGAACTCATTCCAGACGGAAAGCTTATCGATGTAGAAGGAACGCCTTACGATTTCAGAAAAGCCAAGAATGTCGGTGCAGGATTCGGCGCTGATTATCCTATGATGAAGGAATTCGGCGGTTATGATAACAACTTTATCTTCACAAATCAGAACGGCAAGTATATAAAACGCGGTTCTCTTGAAGATCCTAAGAGCGGCAGAAAACTTGATTTGTACACCGATCAGCCGTGTGTACAGGTTTATACTGCAAATATGATTAATGCAAACGATCCCGCATTCAAGAATGATGTAAAGCAGTATACACACTGTGCTGTATGCCTTGAAACACAATCCATGCCCGACTCTATTAATCATCCCGGATTCACGAATACTGTTTTGAAACCCGGTGAAAAGTACGATACTACAACAACATTTGCGTTTTTTAACTGATTTATAAAATATTAAAGATTTTAGAAGTCCATTTCGAATAATTTCGGAATGGACTTCTTTTCGATAATCAGCTTTGTTTAAGCGTTTCTATACCAAATTTGGAAAAAACCAGTATTGACATGAACGCGATGATATGATACACTTAAGTTACAATATGTTATCGTTATGACAAAGGAGCAGAATAATGCTTATAACAATTATAGGCCGCGGACATTCCGGCACACGTTCGATTTCACATACGCTTTCCGCGAGCGGAGTATATATGGGAGAACCTCTCAATGTATCAGGCGATCTTCTTCCGCCGGAAAAAATGTATGATGCCTGCCGTGTATTCGCACAATATGTTAAATACAACGGAAACAACTCATGGGATTTTTCAACTGTAAATTCATGTGAAATACCTAATGAATTCAAAGTTTTGATTGAGGAATATCTTCATACCGTACTTGAATCCAAAAGCGAATATAAAGGATGGAAGATACCCGAAACTACTCTTGTATACCCGTGGATAGTCCGTATGTTCCCGGAAATCAAATACATATTCTGGGTACGTGATCCGCGCGATTGTATATTATCCGACCACCTTACAGATGACCTCAACAAGTTCGGAATATCTTATGATAAAACCGATGATATACGAAAGAATCGTGCAATCAGCTGGCTTTATCAACGCGAGATTGTTCGCTCTGTACCCACTCCTAAGAATCATCTTTCAATCAGATTCGAAGATATGGTATTCGATCAAGACAACACATTGGCGCGTATTTCAGGATACTTAGGTATACCGATTGCGAAGATTGAAATGCGTAAGGATTCTGTCGGCAGATATAAAACCGATAACGGAGTTCATATGTTTGACTTTTTCGAGAATGATATGAAAGAATTAGGCTACGAGCTGGAATAAAGTTCTAAACGAGATATATTTATTGAATTGAAATAAAAATGCGGTGTAATTACCTTGTCTTAATGACAGGCAGTTACACCGCATTTTTTGATTATAAATATAACCTTATTTTATTTGTTAAAAAACTTACTCGAGTACAAAGCCTTACCGAGAATAGGGCAGAGAACTACGTTCAGAATAAGTTCGATAACAAAGTTAATTCCAGCTAAACCTACAATGATAAAATAAATCAGATTGCCGCTGATGAGTGCAGAATAAGTTGGGTCAACCATCATTGAGTTTCCGAAGAAAATGTACATTCCGAGGCAGAATATGCCTGTATTTACAACGGGACATATAATCGCCGGAAGAATAATATTTAAGGATTTATATTTGCTGACTTTGTTAATAAGCTTATAAGCAAGTCCCGCAAGCAGTCCTGCAGCCGCTGTTTTGATAATACAAATAAATGCCGTTGCAACAGGATTGTTTGTCATCAGGAACAAATAAAAAGGATCAGCCGATGTGAATACTTGAATGAATGTTGTAAGGCCTGCCAAAGCACCTACTATTAATCCCGATGCCGGATTAATAAACACTGAGGCGATAACTATCGGTACAAGTACGAAATTAAGCGTAACCGGACCTACTTTTACAGCGGAAAAGAACAGCTGTAAAACAATTACGAGTGCGGAAAGCAATGCGACTCGTACCATCTGTTGTATCTTAGCGTGATTAGTTGTGTTCATATTTATCCTCCTTATTTAATGTCGCTTCCTTCTGTAAACATGAAAAACGGTAAGGTGCGACAATGATAATTTATAATATAGCCTTAGCTGTATTATACAAAATTTAAAGATTCAAAAGATTTTAACATTCTTTTCGAATAGATAGGCAGCGCCGTCAAGTGTTAAATTCTTTTGATAAGTGAACTTATTCATTGTATAGGGTATAATATGCTCGGATAATCCACCGGTAGCGATAAGCGATAATTTCATATCGGAATTCTTAGGGATGATTGCTTCGCGAATATTACGTACAAAACCGTCAATCATATAAATCGTACCGTTAACAACTCCCGAATTGATTGCTTCATCAGAATCGCGGCCTATGAGGATATTTTCTCGCTGTAAGCGTATATCGCCAAGCAGCGCAGCCGAATCGGATAAAGCTTTCATCGACACAGCTAATCCCGGAGTAATTATTGTACCGAGAACATTCTCGTGTTCGTCGACTGTTGTGATTGTGTTTGCCGTACCCATATCGAGAATCACAAGCGGTACAGATGAAATATGCAATGCTGCTGCAACATTACATACTATATCGGAACCCAACTGTTCGGGATTTTTAATTTTAATTCCGAATCCGGTTTTTTTTCCTTCGCTTATGATAAACGGATTTTTTCCGCATAAACCGAATGCTACTGATTTTAAAATGTCGGTAAGTTCAGGTACAACCGATGAAATAACCGAGTAATTAATCATGTTTTCATCGGAACAGTTTTTTTCGTATGGCTTAAAACCATTTTCGCGAAGAAATGACTTCAAAAACAAAGTGTATTCATCAGCCGAGTAAGGTTTATTGGATATCTTAAATGAAGAAAGAATTTTATGGCCTTCGGGCCTCAGTTCGTATACACCAACCGATACTGATGAGTTGCCGATATCAAACGCAAGAAGCATAACCACCTCTATATGAAAAATCACTGCCCTCAATTATACAAAATTTGCATTTTGTATAATTGAATCTATGGGTTTATCAGATTGTTTTTAACTTCGTTTTTTCTAAAACCTTAAATAACAGAAACGATGCTATGATACCGAATATTCCCTGTATTAAATTACCGGGTATACTTGATACCGCAGCTAAGCCGTTTCCGAGCAGCAATGCGGAATATATAAAATATCCGATTACCATCGTTAATTCCGAAGCGATTGAAGCAAGCAAAAAAGATATTGTGCTTGTCAATCTTTTTTTTGAAAAAACGTACAGAAATCTAAATTCCATAACCATTGCCGTTTTTATAACAAATGTGCCAGGCGCGTAATAAACATACCCCGATAAAATATCCGCAAGCATTGAACCAACACCTGCCGCAAACCAACTAAACATCGGGTCCAGCAAAACTCCATCGGTCAATACCATACAGTCTCCGAGATTAAGATAACCGTTCATAGGTGACGGTATTTGTATAACCATAGTCGAAACACAGGTAAAAACAGATAGTATTGAAGTCAAAACCAGTTTTTTAATTTGCAAATCAGATAGTATCTTATTTCTCATAATAGCTTGCCGTTATTGATTATTATTTGTCACCGCTAATATTTTAACATTATTTTTCAGATTCTACAATAGAAAAAATACACATATTTATAAAAAATCCGGACAGCTGCATTATGCTATATCCCATTATATATCGGATATTATTCGATTTCAAACTTTATGGAAGTATTCAACAAAATACAGCTTGTCTTTTTGTGTGATTCGACAAAATTCAAAAAAAAACATAAAAAACGTGACTTATCGCAAATTATTATGCTATAATAATACTTGTGTTCAAAGTTTATTTTGGAGGTAGTATTCTATGAAAATGAGAGTAATGTACTCATCAAAGAAAGGAAAAGTTGCTACATATGCTGAAGCTATAGGTCAGGCATGCGGATGTCTTACCAACGATATTCCTCCGGCATATCCTGCAGAAAAAGAAAGACTTGTAATTATAGGTGTCACTCTCAAAGGCGAACCTGATGATAAAGTTAGACGTTTCTGCAGTGAGCTCATTCCCGCAAGAGCTCAGAACGTAGCATTGTTCGTAGACGGCGAGAAAGATTCCGCAGGTGAAAAGCAGCTTAAGGAAATTCTCAAAACAGCCGGCACAAATGTTATCGATGACACATACTATATAAAGTGTGGTATATTCGGCAAGAAGATAACTCTTGAAGAACGTCAAAAAATAGTTGATTGGGCCAGAAAAATTCAAAATATCGTCGCCGAATCAAATTAAGCATCTTAAAATCAACTGTTAAGCTAAAGAAAGAATTCCACTCACAGGTAAACATATATCGTGCTGAGTGGATTTTTTTGTTAGTCATAATCGGTAATAAGCATTATATTATCGCTCGTCACACTTCCCTCCCAAGTATAAACAATTTTCCGAAATTTTTTTTGAAAAACTATTGCATTTACCAAACCGTTGTGATATAATGTAACCGTTCGGTTGAGCAAGGCCTGTTGGTCAAGCGGCTAAGACGACGCCCTCTCACGGCGTAATCGGGGGTTCGATTCCCCCACGGGTCATAAAAGCTTTGTTATCTTTATAAGGTAGCGAAGCTTTTTTGTTTATGTATACGCGATTTTAAATAATCTTATTATGCCCGGCATCGTATTCCCTTTTTATTCAATATATATCTTGATTTATTAACAATACATCGATATAATAAGATAAAGTTTTTATTGTACAGGAGAGTTTTCTATGGAACGTGTCAGTAAAAATAATTATTATCTCGATATTGCTCAGACAGTATCCGAAAGAAGTACATGCATGCGAAAGCGATATGGTGCTATAATAGTTAAGAATGATATAATCATTGCTACAGGTTATAACGGTGCTCCTCGCGGACGAAAGAATTGCTCTGATATAGGCAGCTGTACACGCGAAAGACTCGGTATTCCGCGTGGTGAAAGATATGAGCTATGTCGTTCAGTACACAGTGAGGCTAATGCCATAATCGCGGCATCAAGAGAAAATATGCTCGGTGCGTCATTATACATGTGCTGTACTGATCCGAAAAACGGAGAAATTGTTCCTAATACAAACTCTTGTATGATGTGTAAAAAGCTTATAATTAACTCAGGTATTTCACGAGTATATATACGTGACACCAAACAGGAATATCGTGAAATATCAGTAACGACATGGATTGATGATGATGACAGTTTAACAGGCATCTTCGGATATTAATAAAAATATTTATATTATTGCTAGGATGTACTTAATGAAAAAAATAATTTGTGTAATACTTGCCGCAGCAATGCTCATGCTGCCGCTTGCCTCATGCTCCGCCTCACTTGTGAATTTTAAATACGAAGACGGAAAATTAATCAACAAGAGCCAGAAGCTTGAATACTATCCCGCGCCAAACAACTACGAGCCTGTTTCGGTTGGTGAAGCGTTCGGTTATTATAAAAAGACAGACCTTATATTATATGAAATAGAGGGTGAAAACCCCAAAGAATGGTTGACACAGGAGTATGCAGGAAGTGCTACTACTATATTTTACTCTACTTCTCTTGAACTTCCGTCGCTGACTGAACTTGAGCCTACTAAAATATACATATGCGGCGGAGATACTGTTACATATGCGGTTGCGACGGTTGAAGACGCTGACGTTATTGCGAATATAGTTGACTTGTTTGAAAACGGTACATACGAAGAATGGCCTCTAGTAAACTCCATTCAAACCTATGAATTAAAATTTTATTCCGAAGAGAAATATCCGCACATTTATTTTAATTTGACTTACGGTGAGTTTGAAGAAGGCAAATTTATATATGATCGCACCACCAAAAGAAGCGTAAGAATCGATGACGCACTCATTGATTATATAAGTTAACAATGGAATACGAGATTACCGAGGCTACTCAATCATCGGTTAAGGACATAGTAAATATCGAGAATACATCATTTACGTGTCCATGGTCGGAGAAAACGTTTAATGATGCTGTAAGCAATGATAATATTGTCGTTTATACTGTTTCCGATCGGCAAGCAATATATGGTTTTTATTGCCTCATGCATGTCGAGGATGAGGCGGAACTATTAAATATTGCTGTAATGCCATCGCACAGAGGCATTGGACTCGGAAAACAGTTAATGGCACATGCTGTCATGTATGCTCAAACACACGGAATAAATAACATTTATCTTGAAGTCCGTGAATCCAATATTACAGCACAAAACTTATATAAAAAATTCGGGTTTACTTCAATCGGTATAAGAAAACGATACTATAGTCAACCGATTGAAAATGCGATAGTTATGTTAAGAAAAGTATAATCCTATTAGAGGTAGATATGTATATTTTTGCGATAGAAAGCTCTTGCGACGAAACATCTGCCGCCGTGATTCAAACACAGGACGATCAGATACATGTTTTATCAAATATAATCGCATCTCAGGTTGCGACGCATGCTGTTTACGGCGGCGTTGTCCCCGAAATCGCGAGTCGTGCGCATTGTGAGGTAATTTCATCAATTTCGCATGAAGCTATAAATAAAGCCGGTATTTCAATTAACGATATAAATGCAGTTGCCGTAACTTTTGCACCCGGACTTATCGGACCGCTTCTTGTCGGTGTGAATTTCGTCAAAGCATTAGGTTTTCGCTTGAATTGCAATGTTATTCCCGTTCAGCACATAGAAGGACACCTGTCTGCCGCTTATATAGAAAACAAATCATTAAAACCTCCGTTTCTTGCTTTAGCCGTGTCAGGTGGTCATACATCTCTTTATAAGGTTCTTGATTATGTGGATTTTATCGAAATCGGAAGTACAAGAGATGACGCATGCGGTGAAGCATTCGATAAAGTCGGACGTGTAATGGGTTTGCCGTATCCGGGCGGTGCGGCAATGGACAGACTTGCTTCAGAAGCGTACGAAATGTATGATTACAAACAAAAGGATGCTTTATCCTTCCCTTCTCCGGCTGTTAATGATAATTCTTTTGACTTCTCATTCAGCGGTTTGAAAACAGCGGTCATTAATTATATTCACAATGAAAAGCAAAAGATAAAAGATGATGATTTACCGCACAGTGTTAAGTGCAATGTTGCCGGTGCGTTTACCAATTCTGTTTGTTCCGGAATAACAAAAAAGTTAGCAGATGCTTTAAAAGAGACGGGAATGAAAACGCTTGTTATGGCAGGAGGAGTTGCGGCAAACACTCATCTTCGCAATTCCGTTGCAGAGCTTTGTAAAAAGATGAATGTTGAATTCGTTGTTCCTTCTATTTCTCTCTGCGGTGACAATGCGGCTATGATTGCAGCAAGAGCATATCATATGTATGTCAACAATATTTTTGCCGATATTAATCTCGATGCATATGCATCAGATGATGATGCACTGAAATACCTCAACACCATAAAGAATAACGTTGAATTTTAATTTTAATCCATAGGTATATTTTTGTTTAGATTTGAATTAATGTTTTATGAAAATAACTCCAATATACAAGAATAAATTGATAACGCTTCCGGCCGAAGCTGTCTTGCAGAAACTGGCGACTGTTACTAAGGAAGAACTGTCTGTTTTAATATCTGTAATCAATGAACCGCAGTTTGAAGTCACGGAAATGTGTGAAAAACTGGATATGACGGAAAACACATTCAAGCGTTCTCTCGATACTTGGATAAAAGCAGGTATTATTGAAACTAATGAGGAAGATCTTTCCAAGAAAAAATCCGACAAGCTTCATACCGCAGATAAAAACAGCACCAAAAAAACAGGACGTTTGGTTGCAATTCACTCAACGCTGCCAGGCTACACTTCAGATGAGATGAGTGAGATAATCGAAAAAAGAAGCGGTACATACGAATTAATTAACTCATGCCAGCAAGTACTCGGCAAGGTCTTCAATGCTCAGGAAACTGCTATAATAATCGGGCTTGCGGATCATCTTTTGCTGACAGACGAATATATACTTCTTCTCTGTACACATGCAAAACAATCGCAAAAGCCTTCAGTGAGATATATAGAACAATTAGCAATTCATTTTTACGATAACAACGTCGTAACTTACGAAGCTTTAGATAACGAATTAAAGCTGATTGAGGAGAGAGCTCCTTTTGAAGCATATGTGCGTGAGTTGTTTGGCATTGGCAAACGTGCTCTTGTACAGAAGGAAAAGGATTTCATTATCAAGTGGCACGATAAATATAACTTTTCTAAAGAAATTATAAAAGCGGCATATGAGAGAACAGTCAGCCAAACGGAAAAACCGAGTTTAAAATATGCTAATGCAATACTTGACAATTGGTTCACCGCAGGTTATACTACTATTGATGAGATAGAAGCTGCGGAAGCAGAACGGCAAAAGAAAAAAGATGCGAGTTCACAACAATCGAGTTTTTCAACCAATGATTTTTATGAAGCTGCTCTTTTACGTTCATATAAGGAAAATAAATAGGATAGTATGGGAAGACGAGAAAATATCAGACAAGCAAAAGATACAATTGCCTCGCGCAGAAATGAAAGTATCTTGTTATACGAGAGACATGTAAAAGAAGTATCCTCAGTTTACCCCGAATTCAACAGAATAATTCAGCAGCTCGCATTTACAGGTCCCAGAATAATGGCGTCATCCCTCGGAAAAAAGTTAGAAAGCGAAAGTGTAGACGAAATACGACGCGAATATGAGAATTTAGTTGCTTTAAAGAAACAATTTCTCGCATCGCATGGTTTTTCCGAAGATTATTGCGATATAAAATATCACTGCGATAAATGTTCGGACACAGGTTACGTCGGAATAAACATATGTGACTGTTTAAAAAAGGAAATTGTATCGGAAACACTAAAAAATTCGGGACTGTATTCCCTTATATCAACACAAACCTTCGATACTTTTTCACTTGATTATTATAAAGGCAAGGATCGTATATTTATCGAAAAAAACCTGCAAATTTTAGAAGAATTCACAAATGAATTTTCAGCGGATAAATTCGATAATTTTATTTTCATGGGGGCTACCGGACTCGGAAAAACTCATCTATCCTCCGCAGTAGCACAAAGAATTATCGAAAACGGGTATTATGTCATATACGAATCAGCCTTAACATTATTCTCTGATTATGAAGAAAAGAAATTCGGACGAAGCAGCGGTGACGCTGATTATGAATTTGATAAATATATAGAATGTGATTTATTACTCATTGATGATCTCGGCTGTGAAATAACAAATGCTTTTATTGTTTCATGTTTATACAACGTGATAAATATGAGACTTATACATCATAAATCCACTATAATCAGCACCAACCTGCAAAAGGATGAACTCAGAAAGCGTTATTCTGATCGAATTATCAGCAGAATATTCGGTGTTTATAAACCATTGGTATTTTACGGCTCAGATATCAGAGAACAGAAAATCAGACAGAGCTTTTAATTCAAATACAATTTTTTACAAAACAGGAGGATTACTCAAATGAAAATCGGAGCAATGGTCGAATCTTTTAGATTAGGATTCAGAAAAGGTGTTGAAAAAGCAGCTTCTCTCGGAATCGAAGGTATTCAGGCATATGCAACAGGCGGTGAACTTGGTGCTGAGCAGATGACTGAAGAAAAAATCAAAGAGGCTCTTGACATTGTTAAATCAAACGGTCTTGTTTTCTCCGCACTTTGCGGTGACTTCGGACATGGATTCATGGACCCGGAACAGAATAAGATATACGTTGAAAAATCAAAGAGAGTTCTTGATCTCGCAAAGAAACTCGAGTGCAACATAGTTACTACACATATCGGTACTGTTCCCGCAGAAGAAAACGAAACAAAAGAAATTATGCGTAAGGCTTGCCGTGAACTCGCTGAATATGCTGACTCAGTCGGTGCAGCTTTCGCGGTTGAAACAGGTCCGGAACCCGGTATCGTTCTCGGTGAATTTCTTGATTCTCTCGGAGCAGGCGGTGTAAGAGTAAACTTTGACCCTGCAAACCTTGTAATGTGCGTTGATGACAGACCTGAAAATGCTCTTAAGTATATCGGCAAGTATGTTGTTCACACACATGCCAAAGACGGAATTATGCTTAAGAAAAAGATTGCGGAAAAAATCAGTGTCGGTGAAGAAGCTAAAGAACATCAGGCACTTGCTGATATGGGCATGAAGTACCTTGAACTTCCTCTTGGTGAAGGAGATGTTAACTTTGATGTATATCTCCCTGCTCTTGCCGCTACAGGATATAACGGATTCCTTACAATCGAACGTGAAGTCGGTGATACTCCCGAAAAGGATATTGCTTTAGCTGTTGACTTCCTTAAAGAAAAAATCAAAAAGTATAATTTAGGTTGATTCTATGAAATTATTTATTGCTTCGGATATTCACGGCTCAGCTTATTATACTCGTATTATGCTCCGGCGATATGATGAATCAGGAGCTGATAAGCTTATTCTGCTGGGTGATATACTCTATCATGGTCCGAGAAACGATTTACCTCGTGAATATGCTCCTAAAGAAGTTGCGGCAATGCTGAACAAATATGCTTCTGATATTATTGCAGTACGCGGAAATTGTGAGGCGGAAGTGGACAGTCTTATGCTTGACTTTAACGTAACGTCTGACTATGGCGTAGTATTCATAGATAATAAGACTATATATCTATCTCATGGTCATAGAAGCGAACCGAAATTTCATGAAGGAAATGTGTATATCACAGGACATACGCACATTCCTCATGATTTTACCGATAAGGGTGTGAGATATCTAAACCCGGGTTCAATATCAATTCCGAAGAATTTCACTAAGCATTCGGCTATTATATATGAAAACGGTGAATTCAAATGGATTGACATTGAATCAAGTGAAACATATCTTCTTTGATATTTACGGAGTAAAAGATGAAAATTGCCGAGGCTCTTATCGAAAGATCCGATATACAAAAAAGAATAGAGCAATTACGTGAAAGGCTGTCTAATAACGCTTTAGTTCAAGAGGGAGAAGAACCTTCCGAAAATCCCGACGAACTTATTGCGGAGCTTGACGGTCTCGAGACACGTCTCTATACGCTTATTTCAAAGATAAACCTCACAAATGCCGCTACGCAAGCTGATGGGATGACTATAACCGAAATGCTTGCAATGCGTGACTGCCTTGCTCAAAAAAACGATGTATTACGCGATTTTTTGCGGACAGCAAGTCAGAAGTGCATAAGAGGCAGAGGCAGTGAAATAATAGTAAAAAGCACGGTTTCGGTATCCGAATGTCAAAAAACAGTTGACTCGATATCCAAACAACTTCGAGAACTCGATACTCGTATACAAGGCTTGAATTGGAATACCGATTTGATTGAATAACTTTATCGTCAGTGAAACCATCCGAATTTTTCAAGTCGGATATTATATCACTTAGTGAGTAACTTTACGTGCGAGTGTTGACCTTGGTGCTTAAGGATAAAAGCATATTTATTGATGGCACAAGCGGAGATTGTGCGGGGTTAAAATCCCTACGTTATTGTTATCTCATCAATTTTACACTAGCATTTTCACAATTCAATTTTTTTACCAAACATTGACGTAAATGTGAGGGTGGGTTGGGGGAAATACGAAAAAGCTGGAGAAATTATCTTCGGCTTTTTCTGTTTGAATGAATGTACACTTCCGTATGTCTTGACAAATTATTTAATTTGTTATATAATTATAAGTGAGGTTTTTCCTCACTTATGTACTTTTAAATAAAAAAGAGGTCTTATAAAATGTCAGAAAATGTTGAGCACGGTGGAATTTCTATTGAGCTTGAACACATATTTCCTATAATAAAAAAGTGGCTTTACTCTGAGAAAGAGATATTCGTTCGTGAAATTGTTTCTAATGCATGTGATGCTATTACAAAGCTTAGAAGACTTAACTCTCTCGGTAAGGCAGATGTTGATTTAACAGGCGCTAAAATTAAAGTTATACTCGATAAAGATGCATCGACTATAACGGTTACAGACACCGGTATCGGAATGACAGAGGAAGAGATAAAGAAATATATCTGTCAGATCGCTCTGTCCGGTGCACTTGATTTCATTCAAAAATATGAAGGTGAAAACAGTTCCGAAAATGGAATTATCGGACATTTCGGACTTGGATTCTATTCATCATTCATGGTAAGTGATACTGTGGATGTTATTACACGTTCATATCTTGGTGGCGACTATATTAAATGGAGCTGCACAGATGACGGCAACTATGAAATCACAAAAGATTTCGACCAGGAAGAGGCAAAGGAACTTATCGGCCCATTCGGTACTGCTGTTGTTATGCATATCAATGAAGAAGGCAAGGAATTCCTTTCCGAATACAGGCTTCGTGAAGTACTTGAAAAGTATTGTGCTTTCATGCCTGAGGAAATATATTTTGATGCCGGCAAGCAGGAAGAACACGATGATAACTGTGAATGCGATGAGTGCAAGGATGATAAAAAAGAAGATATTAAGCCTATAAATGATACTCATCCGCTTTGGCTGAAAAATCCTTCCGACTGCACTGAGGATGAATACAAGGATTTCTACCGCAAAGTTTTCAATGATTGGAAAGAGCCGCTGTTCTATATACACATTAAAGCCGATTATCCTTTAAACTTCAAAGGTATACTTTACTTCCCTCGTATCGGAAGTGAATTTGAAAGCCTTGAAGGACAGGTTAAGCTTTATTATAACCAAGTATTTGTTGCCGACAACATTAAAGAGGTTATTCCCGAGTACCTGTTAATGCTTAAAGGTGTGCTTGACTGTCCTGAACTTCCGCTGAATGTTTCAAGAAGTTATTTGCAGAACAGCGGATATGTTGCGAAAATATCCGCCCACATAACCAAGAAGGTTGCAGATAAAATTAATTCAATGTTCCAGAATGATCGCGAAAAATACGAAAGCATTTGGAAAGATTTAAAGACATTTGTAGAATATGGATGCATGCGTGATCATAAATTCTATGATAAAGTATCACAGAGCATTTTATTCGAAACAACCGAAGGAAAATTCATTACAGTTGATGATTACCTTGTTTTGGCAAAGGATAAATATGAAAATAAGATCTACTATGCTTCAGATACGACAGCTCAATCGAAATATATTAAGATGTTCAAGGATGAAGGAGTAGAGGTTATTGTTCTTGACAAAATCATCGACACACAATTTATCAATGTTATAGAATCAAATCACGAAGGCGTAAAGTTCATCAGAGTCGATTCCGAAATAGCGGATGTACTGAAAGCCGACGGTGATAATACTGCTATACCTGCCGTTGAAAAATTATTCAAGGATATTGCGGGTGAGCACACAACTGTAACGTTTGAACGTCTTAAAGATGCAGACACTCCTGCAATTCTTAATCTTAAAGAAGAATCTCGTCGTATGAACGATATGATGAAGCTTTATAAAATGGGAGATAATATGCCCAATGAACAGACGTTGATTTTGAATACCGCTTCCCCGCTTATCGATAAACTTGCAAAGCTTACAGATGAAGGAAAAAACGAAGATGCGGAAAAGATTGCACGTCAAATCTACATGCTTTCGTCACTGACTCAAAGACAGTTAAATCAGGACGAGCTTATATCATTCTTGCATGAAAGTTACGAGATTTTAGGTAAGATTTAATGAATGAAAGTCTGAGAGAAAATATCGGTTTTGCATATCGTAAAAAAATAGCAGCTCGAAATCTCACAGATATATCATATAACGAAGCTGCACTGAGATACCTTGAGGATAATTCAAATACCGCGAGCGGTGATGATGCGGCAGCACTGTTTCGTGAAATTACAGATTGTCAATTTCCGGATTTTAATATGCTGCCTGAATTTGCGTATTTCTGTCGTGAATTCACCTCGGTTGTCGATTTGAACTCCCACTTGGATACATCGGATGACTCAGATATAATGGCATTGTCTGAAGTCGCATACTTAAGAAATACATTTTCGGATAAAGCATATGCTGTATTTACACGGAATTATAAACTGGTGAAGGCTGTTTATTTCAGCGGGATGGAAGAAGCATGTGAGGAAGTCTATTATGAACGATGTTCGCATGCTGTAATTCCGATTTATAATTCAGTTGACGGTATATTAATGTCACTTTATAAATTACTTTTAAAATACGATTTAAAAGTAATTTCAGCGTGCAATATAAGTATGAACGATGAATCCAAAATGAAGTATGTACTTGCTGCTAAGAATCTCCCGCAGAGGTTTAATGGCAGGTATATTGATTTCTCTGTCGTGCTGACGGATAATAGAAGCTATACTGCTTTACTTAATTCACTTGAAATACTCGGTGCCGAAATCGTTATGATTAATTCGTTTCCTTTAGATTATACCGATGAAAGATACGGGCTTATTCTGCAGCTTGATATGAAGACTTCATCTACTGAAGCTATACGTTTGTTTCTCGAAGGTTCTAAAATTCGTTATAATATAATCGGAAACTATAATTTATTATAAGATAATTTTGAAAGGAATAAATACACATGGAAGATTACATGAAGAGATACAATGAATGGCTGAATTCTGATAAAGTCGATAATGACACTAAAGATGAGCTGCGTTCACTTGCCGGAAACAATGACGAAATTGAAATGCGTTTCGGTTCATATATGGAATTCGGAACCGGCGGCCTTCGTTCTAAGATGGGAGCCGGATGCGCAATGATGAACATCTATACTGTAGCTCAATCTACAGAAGGTGTGGCAAGAGTTATCGATTCTCTCGGTGACGACGCGAAGAAACGCGGAGTTATGCTCGGATATGACAGCAGACACAATTCGGCATTGTTTGCCAGAAGATGTGCTGAGGTTCTTACATCTCATGGCATTAAATGCTACATGTTTGATGAATTAAGACCTACACCTATGCTTTCGGCAGGTGTTCGTTATTTCGGTTGTATTGCCGGAATCAACATTACGGCTTCACATAACCCTTCTATATATAACGGATACAAACTATATTGGGAAGATGGTGCTCAGCCTACATCTCAAATGGCAGACTATGTTTCATCATACATCCATGCAACCGATATTTTCGAAGATGTTCCCACAAGGGACAAAGTTGACGAAAGTCTCATAACTATGGTTGGCAAAGAATTTGATGAAATATTCATGAATTTTGTCATTAAAGAACAGGTTTATCCCGATGTAATTTCAAAAGCTTCTGAAAATCTTAAGATAGTATACACTCCTCTTTGCGGTGCCGGATATAGAATTGTACCTGAAGTTCTTCGTCGTATAGGCATTAAGCATTTATATACTGTTGACAGTCAGATTACTCCTAACGGTGATTTTCCCGGACTTGCTAAACCTAATCCCGAGTACCCTGCTTCATTTACCGAAGGAATTAAGCTTGCCGAGAATGTTAACTCTAACCTTATTATCGCAAACGATCCCGACTGTGATAGAGTCGGAGTAATGGCAAGAGATAAAAACGGTGACTTTAAGTGTATAACGGGTAACCAGATGGGTTCTCTTCTTCTTGATTATATCTTCAATGCACTTGAAGAACAAGGAAAAATGCCTCATGATGCATATGCCGTTAAAACAATCGTTACCAGTGAGATGGCTACCAAAATCTGTGAAAAGCATAATGTAGAGCTTTATAACGTTCTCACAGGATTTAAGTTCATAGCAGAAGTTATCGGAGAACATGAACTCAAGAAAGAAGGAACCTTCCTTCTCGGTTATGAAGAAAGCTACGGCTACATGAAAGGTCAATATTCAAGAGACAAAGACGGTGTTGTAGCATCTATGCTTATATGCGAAATGGCTGCATATTATTCTCTCAAGGGAATGACACTTATCGACGCAATAGAAAATCTTTATGAGAAATACGGCTTTTACATGGAAGTTTCATCCGAAATATACATGGATGGTCTCGACGGAAAAGAGAAAATCTCAAACCTCATGGATAAACTCAGATCTGAAATACCCGAAAGTCTTGCAGGAAGTCGTGTAGTTAATATTCGCGACTATCTTGCAGAAACATCTAAAAATGTTCTTACAGGTGAAGTTCAAGGTACAGGTTTACCTAAATCCAATGTTATGTACTATAAAGCCGAAAACGGTTGTGTAGTCGTTGCACGTCCTTCAGGTACAGAGCCTAAAATCAAATTCTATATTCTCGCAAACGGCAAAGATGAAAATGATGCTTTGAACAATACAATTTCATGCACACATACACTTGAGGATATGATCGGTGTACCTCACGGCAGTCTGAAAAAATAATTCTAAACGAATACCTGCAATTGAAAAAGGGGCTTACATAAGCCCCTTTTTTCAGTGTTCTCATATACAATCAACCAAGCAGTCTTATTTCGGATAATTGCATTGTACCTTGATTCTTAAATACAAACTTATAATACTTATATGTTCCGGGAGAATCGATTTTAAATCCATACCACATGTAATTTTCCGCATCCATGGAGTCCTCACCGTTGTCAACCCTTGTTATTTCCGTCCATGTCTCACCGTCTGTACTTCCGTAGAAAATCCACGAATCGGGATTTCTGTCAGAATAATCCTTCGTATCGTTAGCGGTTCGCAAGAGATATGCTTTAACTTCAACAGCTTTCTTAGTTTTAAATGTAACCTCAATGTCTCCATCAGGTTCAAGACAATACTTAGTTTGCTTATCACCGTCAAATAAATTTTCAACGCCTTCTCCGTCAAATCCGCCCGGACCTGTTACAGAGTTTACGTTGACATAATCTGCAAGCGAATCATACTTAATGTTGAGTTTTTCAGTATCCTTGTTGCCGAAGCTGTTCTGACGGTTAAGATCACTGTTAGAATTATAATAAGCAAGTGTTCCCTTTCCGGCACTTACAAACTCAGCGTCATTAAAAGCATCGTTAAGCCATTCGAGACGGTTTGTCAGCCATTCAACAAGGTATTGATAATGTTCCGTATAATTCTTAAGACGTGTAATATATTCTGTTTCACGATTTTGTACAGTACCGAATATTTGCCATTTTTCAAAATTACGCTCATAAGAACGGAATCCGAGCTCTGCTTCATCTATAATGTATTGGGGCATTTCGCATAGTCTCTCATACATTTCGTTCCATTTGTCCTGCACCAGTTGTCTGAACCATTCCTGAGACATAGCAACCGCAAACCAAGTACCTGAGCCTCCTCCGCTTCCGCGGCCTGCTCCGACAAAGATATCGCTATACACTTCTTCACCTTCGTTGGCGTTTCCGAGCGAGAGGTCAAAGTCCCAAATAGGTCCGAAATAAAGCTTACTGCCTGTATCCTTGTATATGTAGAAGCTATCCCACTGGGAGTCTAAGTTTTTCACAAGCTCTTCAACCAGATATGTTGCAACGAGAGAGTCAATATCGATGTATTCGGCAGCCGCCTCATAACTTCCTTCTGAGAGGGCTGCATATGCGTTGTCAACATAATTAGAAATAAATTTTCGCTGCTGCTGTCTGATATCCTTATCT
>CAZWLL010000014.1:0-2535 GCA_964634795.1 uncultured Ruminococcus sp.
TATTCAACTATAGTGTATCCCAACTCATCTGCCTCAATTATTTCATCAATGCGCTCGTTTACGATTTTCATGCTCTCCTCATCGTTGATACTGCCGAGAATTGCTTCTCCGATTATATTTCCCTGCCTGTCTACAAATACAGTCGTCGGGAATGCCATAATTTGCGCCGCATACTGTCCCGCTTCGCTGTCTGAATCGAAATAGATATTTCTGTATGATGCGTTTTTCGATTCGAGAATGGATTTTGCCTCGGCTATAACCTTTTCGTTGCCGTCAAATGCCTCAACATTTATGCCGATCAGTTCTCCGCCCTTTTCCTTTAATGATTCATTGAGCTTGTTTAAATCCTCAAGCTCTTCTACGCACGGAGAACAACCGTTAAACCAAAAGTTAATAACCGTAACGGAGTTTTCGGCGAAAATACTGCTGTCTACATCGTTTCCGTCAAAGTCCTTTCCTTCAAAGCTCGGAAAGGCTGTCACTGACGATGTTGATACCGCTGCAGACGATGTTTCAACTTCGCTCAGCGCCGCGATTTTTTCTTCAAGCTCTCTGATTTTCTCAACATCATCGTTTAAAATCGCCAAGTCATCGGCTGTAAACAGGGACTCGCACGCCTCTATGTTTTTGCCGAGAAATGTCGCGTAGTCCTCCGTGTTGTTAATAACAGCCTCCTTGTCGATATTCGCAAAAACAACATTCCACTGTTCCGCATGAGTGCTGAACAGCTCGTTCTCCTGAGCGTAAAACTCGTTCATCTCGGTCTGTATTTCTTCAGCCGTCATGCTTTCCTCTTCTTTCGAGCATGACACAAGCGATATGAGCATAAGCACCGCCAATATAACAGCCGCTGTTTTCTTCTGTTTCATTTTAATTCTCCTTATATTTTTATTGATTCTTTATATCCGATTCCGTGTTATGTATGACAACACGTTCGCCTATTCCGTAGCTGTACCTTATGGCATCAGTCGGACAGATTTTCACGCATTTGCCGCATCTTATGCATTCCGTATGATTTACGCTTTTCGTAATATCAACGTCCATCGGACATGCTCTCGCACATTTGCCGCATGATACACACTTATCTTGGTTCACAGTCATCCCAAGCAGTGTCAGCTTATTCATTACGGCATAAAAAGCTCCGAGAGGACACAGCCATTTGCAAAACGGTCTGTACCATACAAGAGCGGCGAAAATTACCGCAAGCAGTATGCCTGTCTTCCATGTAAACAGCCTGCCAAGCGCGCTCCTTATCCCTTCATTCGCCAACGCAAGCGGAATCGCTCCTTCAAGCACACCCTGCGGGCAAATGTATTTGCAGAAAAACGGATTTCCCATTCCAAGCTCGTTTGTGACAACAGCGGGAAGTGTAAATACCATCACAACAAGTATAATATACTTGAGATATGTGAGAGCATGAAGTTTTTTCGTTGAAAATTTCTTGAACGGAATTTTATTTATAAGCTCCTGCAGCCAACCGAACGGGCACAGAAAGCCGCACACAAATCTTCCGAGAAGCATACCCACAAGGATGAGAAAGCCGAGAATATACATTGACACACTGAATTTCGATGAGCCTGCAACCGCCTGATAAGCACCTATCGGGCACGCACCCGATGCTCCCGGGCAGGAATAACAGTTAAGTACGGGCACGCAAAGCACCTTAAAATTGCCGCGATATATCTCACCTTTAAAAAAATTCGAAATATGTATGTTCGCCGCCGCAGTATAGCACGCCTGTACAAGCAGTCGATACTTACTGAGGATACCCGAAAATGATTTATGTTTCTCAGCCAATTCCGACACACTCGAGACATAGCTTTATTGCCTTTGAAAGAACCGTCTCAACCTCTCCGCGCATCACACCGACACAAACAAGCGCTGTTCCGAGAGCAATACACGCAAGCTGAATGGCAGCCTTACCGCTGAATTTCAACTACATCCCCCCTTCGTATTTATTGTAATTACATTATACATCGCATTCGTGAATAAATATGTTTATTAAAGCAAATATTTCAACTTACGCATGAAACACGGATAATTTAAGTTAAAAAATCTTATCGGAGTAGATTATGTCCTTTCGGCATGCTATAATTTTATCGGTGCAGCAAGATATGAAAGGACAAATATTATGGAAGTATTTATCGGCATACTTATTCCGTTTCTCGGGACCTCATTCGGCGCAGCCTGCGTATTTTTCATGAAACGGGAAATGAGTGACGGTGTACGGCGCTCACTGACAGGCTTTGCGGCGGGAGTAATGGTGGCGGCATCTGTATGGAGCCTTCTTATACCTTCGCTTGAACAAGCCGATTACATGGGTAAGCTCTCGTTTATACCTGCTTTCTCAGGTTTTTGGTTCGGAATACTTTTTCTGCTCCTTCTCGATAAAATCATTCCTCACCTTCACGCCATGAGCGGAACAAAAGAAGGAGTCGAGAGTTTTCTCGCGAAAACAACAATGATGGTGCTCGCGGTTACACTTCACAACATACCCGAGGGTATGGCGGTCGGAGTCGTTCTCGCCGGATTTGT
>CAZWLL010000014.1:2545-27296 GCA_964634795.1 uncultured Ruminococcus sp.
AAGCCGATATAAGCGCCGCCGGAGCTTTGGCGTTATCGCTCGGTATAGCTATACAAAATTTCCCCGAAGGCGCTATTATTTCAATGCCGCTCAGAAGTGAGGGAATGAAAAAGTCACGCGCGTTCATCGGAGGTGTTCTCTCAGGAATCGTAGAACCTATAAGCGCCGCCGTTACCGTTCTCGCGTCCGCTTTTATAAATCCCGCTCTTCCGTATCTTTTGAGCTTTGCGGCAGGTGCAATGCTTTACGTTGTTGTAGAGGAGCTTATCCCCGAAATGTCGCAGGGCAGTCACTCCAACATCGGAACTGTCTTTTTTGCCGTCGGCTTCAGTCTCATGATGGTACTTGACGTTGCGCTCGGATAATTCTTAACAAAACTTTCGGTATAATCATTGATTATCTCGTAAACATATGATAAGATTGATTATATCGTAAGGTCACATATACCGAACAAGCTTTGCTTGCCGGATATATGTGGATAAGCAGAAAAGAACTTCGCACTTATTAACGAAAGGAAGGCCATATTATGAAAATAGGTGATATCGATAAAAATTTAGCCGTCAGCACAGATATACCGTTCAACGATATAGTATGGATTGACGCAAAGGACGCTCCCGTGAAAATTCACGGTTTAGCAGTACACGAGCATGGCAAGCCGTTCCTGCGTATGCCTGTCGATGCCGCAAAAGCGGTTTCCGATGCCGTAGCCTCACTCAACACCAACACAGCGGGAGGAAGAATCCGTTTCGCTACAAACTCGCCCTATATTGCCATACGCGCCGTCATGCCCGACAACGGAACAATGCCGCACATAACGATGCTCGGTCAGTCCGGATTCGACCTTTACGCGGTAAACGACGGAAAGGAAAGCTATGCAGGCTCTTTTATGCCCGGCAACCGCAATCACGGTTATTCGTCATGGAAGCCGACCGACTCCGTAATGCGCACATACGTAATCAACATGCCGCTTTATGATCCCGTTGATGAAGTATACATAGGCTTGTCAGCATCAGCCGAAATCTGCGAGCCCGACGATTACGTATACGAAAAGCCCGTGCTTTATTACGGTTCGTCTATAACTCAAGGCGGATGCGCGTCAAGACCGGGCAACTCATATCAGGCTATGATTTCACGTATGCTTTCATGTGATCATATAAATCTCGGATTCTCCGGCAGCGCGCGCGGTGAGGACGCAATAGCGGAATATCTCGCGTCACTTGATGTATCGGTTTTCGTGTGCGATTATGATCACAACGCACCCTCTCCCGATCATCTTGAGAAAACGCATTATCCGCTGTATCGTACGTTCCGTGAAAAGCATCCGACCGTACCGATTATATTCGTAACAAAGCCCGACTTCAATCCGCAAAACAATGATGACGTAAGGCGCAGAGAAATAGTTATTCAAACCTTTAATCTGGCACTGAACTCGGGAGACGAAAACGTTTATTTTGTCGACGGTTCACACCTGTTCGACGGCGAAATGCGTGACAGCTGTACCGTTGACGGATGCCATCCGAATGACCTCGGATTTTTCAGAATGGCGCGCGGCATAGGTCAGGTGGTCGGCGATGTGCTGAAAAAACAAGCATAGGAGATTTACATGAGACAGAAAATCAATCTTGACGAAAACTGGCTGTTTCACAGGGGCGACATAATACGCAAAAGACCTGTATCCAAAGGCCCTATATACACAGGTGCGAAAACAGTCCGTGAAAGATGGGGCGCGGCTTCATATGACTACAACGATAATCCCGACGACTACAGACAAGGCGTAGAATACAATTCCGACCGCTGGGACAGAGTAAATCTTCCGCATGATTTCGTAATCGAAGGTAATTTCGACAAGGAAGAAAACAACACTCTCGGATTTTTGAAATACGACAACGCATGGTATCGACGTCACTTCCGTTTGAGTGAGGATGACAGAAAATACCGCATAACTCTGTACTTTGAGGGAGTCAGCGGACAGTCGACAGTATATGTAAACGGATGCCCCCTTTATCATAACTTCAGCGGATACACATCCTTCGAGGTGGATATTACCGATTTTGTTGTATTCGATAAGGATAACATCATCGCGGTATACATAGATTCATCCCATCACGAAAGCTGGTGGTATGAGGGCGGAGGCATCTACCGTCATGTATGGCTTCAAAAAACATCACCGATTTGCGTGGATTTATGGGGCGTATATATTAAGCCTCGCAAATTAGACGCCGACAATTGGCGTACCGACATTGCCGTTACGGTAAAAAACACGTCCTCTTCCGCCTTGGATGCCGTAGTTAAAACAGAGCTTTATGATGAAAACGGAGTAATGGCGGGAGAGTGCTCATGTGAGCACAGACTCGAGCCTCGCCTGGACACAAATGTTGAATACGGTACGGATATCTCGAATCCTATACTTTGGCAGGTAAGAGAGGGTCACCTTTACACAGCGGTTACGTCAATCATCGTAAACGGCGAAGAGGTTGACCGTGTCAGTGACCGGTACGGATACCGTGAGGTAATATGCGACCCCGAGCACGGACTTACAGTCAACGGACACCATGAAAAAATATGCGGTGTATGCGGACATTACGACTGCGGTCTTGTAGGAAAAGCAGTTACGGACAACATTTTCAGATATAAAGTAAAGCTGCTCGGCGAAATGGGAGCGAACGGCTACAGAACAAGCCATTATCCTCAATCCGAGGCTCTCATGGACGCGCTCGATGACGCGGGATTTATTGTGCTTGACGAGATACGCTGGTTCACCTCTTCGAAAGAAGGCATGGAACAGCTTGAAATGCTGATTAAGCGAGACCGCAACCGTCCGTCTGTTTTCTTCTGGTGCATAGGCAATGAGGAAATGCTGTTTGCCGAAGAAAGAGGACGCCGCATTCTCGAATCATTGCTTGCGCGAACAAGACAGCTTGACAGCACACGTCCCGTTACCGCGGCATGTGACCGTCCCGATAATTCTACAGTATACGAAAATCTCGATATTGTCGGAATAAACTACGGACTCGACTCATACGATGCCGTTCACTCCAAGTTCCCGAATAAAGCGGTTGTCTCTACCGAATGCTGTGCCACATCATCGACACGCGGCTGGTATTATGACGACTTCCCCGCAATGGGACTGACAAACTGTTACGACCGTGACTCAAGCGACTGGTTCAGAGGACGTGAGAGGACATGGAAATTCATCGATGAACGTGAATGGGTAATGGGCTCGTATCAGTGGATAGGATTTGACCACAGAGGAGAGACAACCTGGCCGCGTTTGTGCTCATGCTCAGGTGCTATTGACATGTTCTTGCTGAAAAAGGACGCGTTCTGGCTTAATAAAGCTTTATGGACTCACGAGCCTATGATACACCTTATGCCTCACTGGAATCACCCGGGGCATGAAGGGGAGATTATGAGAGTTTGGGCTTATACAAACTGCGAGTGCGCTGAGCTGTTTGTTGACGGTGTCAGCCACGGCAAGCTTGAGCTCGGTTTGCACGATCATGCCGCGTGGGAGGTTGAATATAATCCGGGCAAAATTGAAGTCATAGGATACTGCGGCGGCAAGGAATGCTGCCGTGACGCTCACGAAACGACAGGCTCGCCTGTAAAGCTTATGCTCAGATGTGAAACGCCTGACGTGAAAACGGGAGACACGGCTATATTCACATGCTATACAGTTGACGACTGCGGCAGAGAGGTACCGAACGCCGATTCCACCGTACGCTTTGAAGTAAACAAATGCGGTGAGATATCCGGCACAGGCTCTGCTGTATTCGATCACGAGCCTCTCAAATCTAATATACGCCGTATGTTCGCAGGTAAAATTTCCGCCGCGGTAAAATGCAAAAACAGCGGCACACTGCGTCTGTACGCATACGCCGACGGACTTTGCCCCGCAAGAGTCGATGTCGAGGTAAAATAAACAAAAAACCACCGTATACGAAGTGCACCCCGAAAGTCAAACGCTTTCGGGGTGCATATCTATTTACGGTGTTTTATTTAAGCCGCTGTATTAATACTTAATCTTAGATTCAATGTAAGGATTGATTTCGGCGATGAATGCCGGCTTAATCGTTACAGAGGATGAGAATTCCTTCTCATTGAAGCGGTATTTCTCGGCAAGCTCTGGTCCGCAGGAGTTCGAGCCGATACCGTCCATTCTCATATCGAGAATTACGGTGGTTTCGGGCTCTCTCTTCAGCTCGTAATGATGACGTGTTTCTGTGAGCTGTTCGGGTGAGAAGTGGCTTGCGTTGAATGAGAACGGTTCACAGGATGTGAACAGGAATCCGTGACCTGCAACAGTATGAACGTCTGCCCATCTGCATCCCCAGTGAGATGAGTTCTCCTGCGGGAATACATAAGGCTCATAGTTTTCTGTTACAGTGGACTTATATTCACCGAGCTTGGATGCAAGTCTCTTGTCAACATAGCTTTCGTACGGGCCGTAGCCGAAGTAACGCATCTGTTCGGAGCCTTCGGGCATTGTAAGTCTCATGCCGAAACGAGGATAATGCTTCTTTTCCGCATCCCACTTAACATCGCACGCGATGCTTATGCCCATTCCGTATTTAACGGTATATGTAATATCGGCGTGAAGCAGTACGGAGTTCGGAGCGGATGCCATGCTGATTTTCGCGAGAATAACAGCTTCGCTTTCATCCGCCTTAACGATTTCGGTTGAGTAGCACTTAACCTTTGCGTTATGAATACCTGCGTTTCTCCAATCCCACTGAACATTTCTGTCGTTGTCAGTAGGCGCTCTCCAAATCTGAGGAACTACGGGCTTTGTTATAAGATGCTCGCCGTTGTCGCAGATATCCGTAATCATACCCGAGAACTTACTGATCTTATAGGATGTTTCGCCTACTGCAACAGTGTATTCTTCTCTGTTCTCACTGAGCTCTACGGGATAGAGTGCGGGCGCGGGAGCGAATGTGTCGTTATTTTCGTATATGAACTGTGCGAATCCTACTTCATAGCCGACATCAGCCCATTCGGTAGCCTTGTTCTGTCTGAAGGACAGGTCAAGTGTTGCCGTGCCGTGAGCGGGAATTTCGGATTCGGGAATGATTTCAAATATAACCTCGGATTCGGGAGCGATATTAAGGCTGGGATGAACTCCTGTCTTTACAGCCTTGCCGTCAAGCTTAAGTGTCCATGCCATTGAAATATCATCGAGATTCTTGAAGTATCTGCGTGATTTTATCGCAACTGTACCGGGCTTAATTTCACGAACCGCTGCGGGCATTATTGCCTGCTTAAGCTCTTTAAGACCTGTATGAGGTCTTCTGTCGGGATATACAAGACCGTCAACGCAGAAGTTTCCGTCGTTGGGATGGTCGCCGAAGTCTCCGCCGTATGTAAATGAGGGATCGCCGTATCTGTCGCCGATGGCAACGGAATGGTCGATGAATTCCCATACGCAGCCGCCGAAGAAATTATCGTGCTTTTCGATAACTTCCCAGTAGTCTCTGAGGTCTCCGGGGCCGTTGCCCATTGCGTGGCAGTATTCACAAAGGAAGAGAGGCTCATCCTTTTCGGGATCACTGCAATAGCTGTCGCACCATGCTGTGCCGGGGTACATTCTGCTTTCGATATCGGTAACATCTCTGCGATATTTGCCGTCGTTATATCCGGAATGAGCGCCTTCGTAATGAACGATTCTGGAGGTGTCGCGTGACTTAATCCATGCGTGCATAGCGGCGTGGTTGCGTCCGAGTCCGGATTCGTTTCCGAGAGACCAGAATATTACGCAGGGATGGTTTTTGTCTCTCTCAACAAGTCTCTGTGCTCTGTCTACGTATTCGCCTTCCCAATTCGGAGAATCGGAGAGATCGTTCCACGGTCTTGCGCCGTGTGTTTCTATATCTGTTTCATCGCATACATACAAGCCGTACTTATCGCACAATGCCGTGAATCTCGGATCGTTCGGATAGTGTGATGTACGAATCATATTTACGTTATGCGCCTTCATAATCATGAGGTCGCGTACCATATGTTCTACAGGAGTAGCGTGTCCGAGAAGGTGGTGGCTGTCATGACGGTTTACGCCCTTCGCCTTTACCTTTTTGCCGTTAATGAGTATGCATCTGTCTTTGATTTCAACTCGTCTTGCGCCTATGGGAAGGTTGATGTACTCGTTTCCGCAGTGCAGTGTGAGAGAATAAAGATTAGGCTCCTCATCGGACCAGAGCTTTGCGTTCTTAATTGTGGGGATTACTATCTTTCCGCTTCCGTCGATTGCGCATTTGCCTGCCGACAATGTCTTGCCGCAGGGACAATCAAGTGTCCATTCAACCTCTGCGGCGGCTGTTGTGTCTACATCAACGGTAAAATCGGCATCGGTGAAGCTGTCGTTAAGCTCGCAGTGAACGAAAATATCACGAATGTGATTTTCGTCTCTGAACAGCAGATATACCTCGCGGAAAATACCCGACATACGCCACATATCCTGGTCTTCGAGATATGTACCGTCTGACCACTTCAAAACAAGTACCTTGAGGCTGTTTTCGCCGTCATGAACAAGTGACGTAATATCGATTTCACTTGAAAGGTGGCTTACCTGGCTGTATGCGGCGAACTCATCGTTTACCCATACGTAGAAAGCGGAATCAACGCCCTCGAAGTTAAGATAAATCTTCTTATCCTTCATTGCAGCGGGAATCGTAAACGTTCTCGAATAAAGTCCGCAGGGATTTTCGTCGGGAACAAACGGCGGATCATACGGAATAGGATAGTTTACGTTCGTGTAGTTCGGCACATCGTATCCGCGTCCGAGAGCCAGCTGCCAGCTCATGGGAACGGTCAGCTTTTCACTTCCGTCCGTTGAAAGATCGCAGACATCGTTAAGGGATTTGAAATACTTGAAATCCCATTCTCCGCAAAGGGATTTGAAAAACGCGCTGTTTCCTCTTTCGGAATGCTTAGCCGAGCATTCGCACGGAAAAGGAACAAAATATGCGCGAGGCTTTTCACAGCCGATGTGAAGAGTCTCAGTTGACTGATGATAATTCGGAATGTTTAAAGGCATATTATATCTCCTTATGCTTTTATGTTAATTTGATTATATCACATATTCCGTGAAAATGCTATATGATTAAAATTTTTTACCGATATATACTGCAAATTTTTATCAAGATGACGGCGTTGATATTGCCTCATGTTATGCGGTATGATATAATTAAAACAACATACTTAAATTATACCGAAAGGAAAATTCCATGAAAATTACGTTTATCGGAACAAGCCACGGTGTACCCGAGGCAAACAGACGCTGCTCATCGGCGATGATAACGATAGGTAATGGCAATGACGCACGCAGATATTTTATCGACATGGGAACTCAAGCCATCGAAGACATGAGAACACGCGGAATACCGATTGAGTCCGCGAAAGCCGTATTCCTCACACACCCGCACGGTGATCACACGCACGGCGTTATTTCCTTTATTGATTTGTGCTGTTGGTATTTCAAAAATGCGAATCCGACAGTTTTCTTCCCGGAGAACGAGGAAATCGATGCGCTCAAAAGCTGGCTTCATGTATGCGGTACGGAAATACGTGACGGTGTCGAGCTAAAGCTTTGCCATGAAGGAAAAATGTATGATGACGGTATACTCAGCGTAACCGCGTACAGAACCAAGCATTGCGGTACATCATACGCTTATCTCATCGAGGCGGAGGGAAAAAGAGTTCTTTTCACAGGCGATCTCTCGCACAACCCCATCGATGATTTTCCGTACTCAGCCGCGCATGACTGCAAGCTCATCATATGCGAATGCGCTCATTTCGACGCTTCGGTGCTTGAAGGAATATTCATGCGCTGCGAACCCGAGTCGGTTATCATAAACCACTATTCTCATGTGCGTATGCTCGGTTTGTACGAGCTTGAGAAAAAGCTGCCCATGCCCCTTACTCTTGCGACAGACAACATGGAGGTAGAGATATAATATTTTTTCGGCAGGAAGAGCTTCACTTTTCTCTCTAAAATGTATTGACAAACTCCTTGTATGCTGATATAATCGTTGGTGAAAACGGTATAGTTTTTAATCATTTTTAATCAAACTACGGAGGTTAAAAAGCATGAAGCTGTTTATAGATACCGCAAATGTTGATGAAATCAGAAAAGCGAACGACCTCGGAGTTATATGCGGAGTCACCACCAATCCTTCACTTATCGCTCGTGAGGGCAGAATTTTTAAGGACGTCGTTTCCGAAATCACAACTATAGTCGACGGCCCCATCTCGGCTGAGGTAGTAAGCCTCGAGCACGAGAAAATGGTAGAGGAGGCCCTCGAGCTTGCCGCCATTCATAAAAATATCGTTATCAAGATACCGATGACAGAGGAAGGCCTCAAGGCGGTAAAAATCCTCTCCGCAAAGGGTATTAAAACAAACGTAACACTTATTTTCAGTGCTTCTCAAGCACTTCTTGCGGCTAAAGCGGGTGCGTCATATGTCAGCCCGTTCGTAGGACGCCTGAATGATATATCCTCCCACGGCAGTGAGCTTGTCGAAACAATCCACAACATGTTCGAAAAACACGGCATTAAAACGGAAATTATCGCGGCAAGCATCAGAAGCCCCGAGGACGTTGTAGATGCCGCTCTCGCAGGCGCGGACATTGCCACGATTCCGTACAAAATCATCATCCAGATGACAAAGCATCCTCTTACAGACTCGGGAATCGAGCGTTTCCTCAAGGACTGGGAAAGCGTACCGAAAAACAATTAAGTTTATAAAATAAACAAGAAAATCCTCTGTGCAGGATATGAATTCATATCGCACGGAGGATTTTTTACTTGTGTAATTCTAAATTGCGGCGGTTATCTTCATCGTTCGGCTGAAGATTGTCCGCCGACATTGAATTTTATATTTTCAGTTTATCCGTAAGTGTTTCGTAATAGCCGTAATCAATGTCACGTATATTCTCGAAGTAATGGTTAATTCCGCTCTTGCCGCTTTCGGTGCTCCAGCGAATTATATAGTATCTCTTTTCATCACTTGACGGTATTGTGCATACGGCAGAGCTTGTATCGGATAATGATGTTGTCTTGCCGGAGGTCAGAATTTCTCCGCAGTCATTTTCCACTGTATATGATACCGTCTCGTTTTCTCTTGTGTCATTAACGGCGTACAGTGTCAATACGCCGTCATGCGGCTCATCGAACATCATCTGAAGCGGCTTTTGAGACTGTTTAATATAGTAGTAAGCGAGCTTTTTGTCTCCGTAATAATCCACTACAGCGTCGGATATCTGCGGCCAGCCGTCAATCAGATTCCACCAGATTATACCCGTACGTCTCCATTTCGATATTCTGAATCTTTCGATAAAGTATTTTTTCGCCTCAGCCTGAGAAATCTGGCTTGCACGTGAAAAATGCTCAAGGTCATTTAATGCCGCACTGTCTTTGCCGAAGAGGGTTTCCACCTGTCTCCACATAAGTCCTATTCTGTAATAGAACGGATCCGATGCGTCAGACATCATACATGCGGCATGACAAGCCCAGTATTTATCGTTAAGGCACGGCCACAAATGCTCCTCGGGTATGTATTTTTTCAGTGAGCTCGGCGACGGACAGCCGTGATATCCTGTTTCGGACGCGAAATGGCATACGGTATTCTTATAGTAGTCTCCCTTGAAATAATCTCGCGGACCCCAGAGGTGATCCTCGGATGTAGGACGTCCGCTCTTATATGCTTCCTCATCTATAAACGGAGATGACGGCAGATACGGAACAGACGGCGAGTTGATTCTGACCTGCTCCGCAATAACATTTCTTGTGAGAATATTTTTGTTGGGATCTGACGGACGTCTGTTCCATGAGTTGGCCGCATCGCATTCGTTGTCTCCCGCCCACAGAATTATGGACGGATGATGACGCAAAGTCTTAATTACAGTTTCGCTTTCCTCACGAATTGCCTCGGCAAAGCCGCTGTCCTGCGGATATATCGCACATGCCATGGCAAAATCCTGCCATACTATGATACCGTTCCTGTCGCAGTAGTCATAGAACTTTTCGTTTTCGTATACGTTTCCGCCCCAGCATCTCACTGCATTGCAGCCTATGTCTCTGAGCATCGGAAGTATCATATCAAGTCTTTCTTCGTCTCTCGAATGATATGCGTCAACGGGAACCCAGTTCGAGCCGAGAACGAAAACGGGCTTTTCGTTTATTATAAATCTGAACTCGCCATGTCCTTCCGAGTCGGTTGTGCCGGTTCTGTCGAGCTTAACGGAGCGTATGCCCGTATCAAGCTCAAATGTGTGTACCGTCTCGCCTTTATACAAGAGCTCCGCCGTCACATGGTACATATACGGCTCGCCGTAATTTGCGCATTGCCACAGCTTAGGGGAATGAATTGTTACGGCAATATTTCCTCCCGTATGCCACATGGGTGTTGTGTTCGCCGAGAAAGCGCTGTCCTCACAGATGGCGTTTATATTAAGGCTGTAGTCGCGTATATCGCCGCGCTCTATATGACAGTTGTAGTTTATCTTAAGATCGGCATATTCCCGATTTGCGTTCAGTGTCTCGACGTATACATCCTTTATGTAAGTCATCGGGCGTGATTCTATGTAAATATGTCTCCAAATACCCATGCTCACGGCACGGCACATAATATCCCAGCCGTACATATGCGGAGCTTTTCGCGCATACAGTGAGTCATATGAATATCGCTGCGCCTGTGTATTCATGGGTATGTCGTGCTCTCTCGCTTTAATTACAGCCGATGTGAAGCGTACAAGTATTTCATGCTCCCCCGCAGTCAGGTTTTTGAGCTCAAACTCGTGCGGAATAAGCATATTATCGCTCTCTCCCACAAGGATACCGTCAATAAATATTTCCGCATAACAATCGAGTCCCTCGCACACAAGGCAGGCACGTGAGCCTTCCCTCGGTTCATAGTTAAAAGAACGCCAGTACAGCGCATCCATATTTTCGCAGTCGTACATGGAATAAATATTGTCGCCGTAAAATATTTCGGCGCACTCTCCCGCTCTCTCCAAGTCAAGCTCAAAGTTTCCCGGCACTTTTGCGGGCAGCTTTTTCATTGACGATTTTTCCGCCATATCCGATGTTACGATGCTTCTGTCAAGATCCCAGTGATACGCGTAAGCAAGTCTCCAGTCACCGTCAAGCATCAAACGATTTAAATGTTTGTCTTTCATTCAGCACCCCGTAATAATAAGCTGTCATTTAAATAAGCCATTATTTATAATTAGCCATTATTTAAATCAAGCTCGGTTTTAATCTATTATATATTAAGCTCATGTTATTTTCAACATTATAAACAAATAAACACAACTATTTTCACGAAAAAGTTGACACGGCGTAAATGAAACACTATAATATAAGCAAAAAGAAACGTTTATTTAAAGGAGACACAACTATGGATGAAAGCTTAAAGAAAAGATTTTTTAAAAACGATATTCTCGTGACGTATCCGAAAAAAGCGGAGGACAAAGCTGCCGTGCTCGAATATATTATGACATTTATCGATCCGAATACTACATATTCGGAAATCAAGCTCAATTTCGTTCTTAAAAAGGTTTGCGAAGATTTTCCGCTTATCCGTCGTGAGCTGGTTGACAACGGTTATCTTACCAGAGACTCTCTCGGAAAAGCTTATAATGTAAATCCCGAAAAAATAAAAAAGGAATAAGGAGGCAGTCATGAAAAAAATACGCTTCGGAGAACCCGAGAAACTCGTTCCGTCTGTGTTCTGCAAGAACTTCAACTATACGGAAAGCAATATCGATTATCCCCTGTCCCGTATTACTGCTAAGGATACCCCGCGCGGTTTTCTCATTGAATTTCCAATAGAAGATGACGCGCACATTTACGGCTTCGGTCTTCAGCTCAAGCAGTTCGATCACCGCGGAAGAAAGCTGAGACTCGCCGTAAACGCCGACCCCGTTTCAAACAACGGTGAAAGCCATGCACCGGTTCCGTTCTTCGCTACAAACAAAGGCTACGGCATGTATTTCGACACCGCGAGATATATCGAGGTTTACTGCGGATATACCAAGAAAGCCTCTGCCGACGGTGAAAAAACAAATGACGCCAAGTCATCAACCGATGAATTATACGCTCTCAGAGAACAGAACTGCGCGGTTATGAGCATTCTGATTCCCGCCGCACACGGTATCGATATCTACATTATGGAAGGCAAGACCATTACAGATGTAGTATCTCAGTACAATATGCTCTCCGGCGGCGGATGCGATGTTCCCGAATGGGCACTCGGTGTGCTTTACCGCTGCTGCGGAAGATACTCACAGCAAGAAGTCATGGACATGGCTGATTACTTCAGAAAGAGTGACATTCCGTGTGATATTCTCGGACTCGAGCCGGGTTGGCATTCACACTCATATTCATGCTCATATGTATGGAGCGAACGCTTCCCGAATCCGAAGGAAATGATTTCGGAGCTGAACTCACGCGGATTCCATGTTAACCTTTGGGAGCACGCATTCTGCCATCCGACCGCTCCCATATACAACGATATGATTCCGTACAGCGGCGATTATCCCGTATGGGGCGGTGTTGTACCGGACTTTGCCACAGAGGAAGCAAGACACATTTTCGCTGACTACCACAAGAAGAATCTCGTTGATTTGGGTGTTGACGGCTTCAAGCTCGACGAATGCGACTCGAGCGACAACACAGGAAGCTGGAGCTTCCCTCTCACATCCGTTTTTCCGTCCGGACTTGACGGTGAACAGTATCATTCACTTTTCGGAACACTGTATTGCCAGACAATACTCGAGGCTCTCGACGGCAGGAAAACCATGTCCGAGGTACGCAATATCGGCGCTCTCGCCGCTTCTTATCCGTTTGTTCTCTACAGCGACCTTTACGATCACAAGGACTTTTTGCGCGGTGTAACTCAGTCATCGTTCTCGGGAATACTCTGGACTCCCGAGGTTCGTCACGCAAACACAAAGGATGAGCTCATACGCCGTATTCAAGGTGTTGTATTCAGCTGTCAGTGCCTGATCAACGCATGGTACTGCGACAAGGTGCCGTGGTCTGATTACGACTGCGAGGATGAAGTAAGAGAGCTCTTAAAGCTTCGTGAAACTCTCGTACCGATGCTGAAAACCGCATTCGACAAGTATCGTGACACAGGAGTGCCGCCGATCAGAGCGCTTGTTATGGACTACACCGATGACAGCGAAACCTACTCAATCGATAACGAGTATATTTTCTGCGATGAGCTTCTTGTCGCTCCGATTGCCGCAGGCACAGGCGATGAGCGTGATGTTTATCTGCCGACAGCCGATAACTGGGAAGACTACTTCACAGGCGAAAAGGTAGGAAACGGCAAGATTCACGTAAACACAAAGAATATTCCCGTTTACAGAAAAATAAAGTAACAGACATTCCGCGATATCGAATCGCGAATTAAATTTTCACAGGCTATTGACATCATTTCACAAAAATGATATCATATTAACGTATGTAAAATACTAAATTTCATTTATTTAAGGAGAAAATTATGTTATCACAAAGACCTCCGATGGGTTGGAACTCTTGGAACACCTTCGGTGAAGCAATTAATGAACAGGTTGTACGCGACACAGCTGACGCAATCGTAGAAAAGGGTCTCAAGGACGCCGGATACGAATACGTAGTTATCGATGACTGCTGGTCACTTCGCAAGAGAAACGCAGAAGGCAAAATAGTTGCCGACCCCAAAAAGTTCCCGTCCGGAATGAAGGCTCTCGCTGAGTATGTTCATTCCAAGGGTCTTAAGTTCGGTATGTACTCCTGCGCCGGAACACGCACCTGCGCCGGATATCCCGGATCCTTCGATTATGAATTCATCGACGCTAAGACATTCGCAGAATGGGATGTAGACTTCCTGAAGTATGACTTCTGCTACAAGCCTTCTCTCGCAAACGGCCCCATCCTTTACAACAGAATGGGTATGGCTCTTAAGGCAAGCGGACGTGAGATTCTCTTCTCCGCATGCAACTGGGGTTCCGATTCCGTTGAAAAATGGATTCGTTCAACAGGCGCTCATATGTATCGTTCAACAGGCGACATCAACGACAGCTTCCGTTCCTTCAAGGACATCGCAATGAGCCAGGTTGATAAGCTCGCATACTCCGGCCCCGGCTGCTACAACGATATCGATATGCTTATCTGCGGCATGCACGGCAAGGGCAATGTTGCCAACGGCGGATGCTCAGACACTGAATACCGCACACACTTCGCTCTCTGGTGCCTCTTCCAGTCTCCTCTTATGATAGGCAGCGACCTCTCCAAGATAAACGATTTCAACCTTAACCTTCTCAAGAACAAGGAACTCATCGCTATCGACCAGGATGAAGAAGCTCGTCCTCCGATGATGGTTCGCGGCGGCAACAGACCCGTATTCTTCAAGCACCTCGCTAACAACGAATACGCTCTCGCATTCTTCAACTTTGACGATAACGACGGCGGCGTAGGCGTAGAATTCTACGACCTCGGTCTCACCGTTGCTTCCGGCTACGGCTTCAAGTTCCACGAAATCATCAACAATGAGGACACAGGACTTGTTACCGAAAACATGGACGTTTTCGTTCCCGCTCACGACTGCAAGATCTTCCGCGGCACACTCGAACTCAAGTAATTAAATATAAATTAAAGGAGGGAGCGTACTCCCTCCTTTTTTTCGAAATATGGACAACTATACAGTACCGAAATGCATGAAATGCGGCAAGGAACTGACGAACGATGAAATAGGCATTCACAAGAAGATGATAAACCGCGGTGCTACCGAGTTTTATTGTCTGAAATGCCTTGCAGAAGAAACCGACACAACCGAGGAAAGACTTCGTGAAAGAATCGAGCATTTCCGCCGTCAGGGATGCCTGCTGTTTCAGTAAAATCAGTATATAAAATTTCAGCTGCGGTTATATGCAGCTGCCAACCGAAAAGATTGCACATCGCAGAAAAAATACGGGATACCGCATAATAGTATCCCGTATTTTTTATTTTGTGTTATTATAAGCCGAAATCGGGTGTATCAGTGAATTCGATAACATTGCTGCTGCTTGAATCCATTTCGAATACTATAATCTCGTTTTCGCCTTTCTTAAGCATCGGCGCAGGGCAGTAAAGTGTCTTCTGCGGGCCTGCATCGGTATAATATCTGCCGAGATTAAATCCGTTTACCACAACGAAGCCGTGGTGGAAGTCATCGAGTCTGATAAATGTATCTGCAGGCTCATCGTCTATTATAAGCTTACCGCGCATGAACGACGGCTTCTCTGCTCCGCTGCTGTTTGCTTCAAACGGAACCTTTGTTAAGTCATCCATTTCAAGCGGGAACATATCCCAGCCGAAATGATACTGCTGACCGAATTTAACTCCCGTAATACCTTTATTGTCGCCCATCAAAGGTCCGTAGTTGATTCTTCCCATATTTTCTACCAGAATATCAACCCTTACCTCTTCGTCTTTGCCGAGAGCGCGCATTACTATATTGTCCTCACGTCTTGAGCGCTCGACAGTGCCCACATATTTTCCGTCGAAATAGAAGACAGCTCTGTCGTGCAGGCATGAATAACCGAGCTTGAGCTCCTCACGGGGACCGCGAACAACCGAAGAATACAAAGTATAACCGAAGCTCTGACCTATATCCTCCTGGAATTGAGGCGCGGCGCGGTGGATGGGCTTTACCATCTCAGGTGCTGCATCGAACACAGACGCCTTTTCGTTAAGCTCTACCTTGCCGTATGCGGCTTTTGCGGTATTCTTTACTGTAAGCGGCGGCAGCTTGCCGTATTTGTCTTCTATTATCTCACGTGCCTTATAATATGACGGTGTGAGGTCTCCCGCTTCGCTTATCAGTCCGAAGTAATCGTAGCTTGTTGTAGTCGGCTCATATCCGCCGCCGTGGTTGGCACCGTTCATAAATCCGAAGTTAGTGCCGCCGTGGAACATATAGAAATTAAGTGACGCTCCCGATTCTATTGTCTCACGGAACGGTCCGGACAAATCATCCACGGATTGTGTATGATGCTTTTCATACCAGTGATCGAACCATCCGCAATAGAATTCTCCGCACATATGAGGCTGATTCCGGCGGAATTTATCGAGGGTTCCGAAGTTGCCCTTAGGACTTGAGCCGAAGTTCACTACGCAAAGATGCTCCGGAAGAGTACCGCCGCCGAGCATCCAGAACAACGCGCCGTCGGATGTAAACAGCACCGCGTCTACTCCGCACTCGTGATAGATATCTACTATGGCGTTAAGATATTCCTTGTCGTCGCCGTATGAACCATACTCGTTCTCAATCTGCACCATAATGATGCCGCCGCCCTGTGAAGCGAAGTGACCGCTTAACTGTTCAAACAGCTTATGATAATAGCTGCGTACCTTTGAAATAAACAGCTCATCATTGCAGCGGATATTCATTCCCTTGTAGGAAAGAAGCCATGCCGGAAGTCCTCCGTATTCCCATTCGGAGCAAATATACGGTCCGGGTCTGAGGATTACATTCAGTCCGAGCGATTCCGCAATGCGCACATATTCCGCTATGTCGAGCATTCCGCTGAAATCGAACTCTCCTTCATGCTTTTCGTGAAGATTCCAGCAGGTATACGTTTCAACCGTATTGAAGCCGCATTCCTTCAGCTTGGTAAGTCTGTCAAGCCAATATTCTCTCGGAATACGGAAATAGTGCATAGCACCCGACAATACCGTGTACTCTTTTCCGTCCATGAGAAACGCGTGGTCGTTATAGGTAAATATTCCCATAAACTGCCTCCTTAATATAATTTTTTTATTTCGGGTAATATATCTAATCGGTACTCTTGCCATTAATGCCATTGGCATTAATGACTTCTTGCGTTAAATGCTTTTGCCTTCCAGAATATCCGCTATTCTCTCACACGCATGTCCGTCGCCGTACGGGTTTGATGCCTTGCTCATTTTTTCGTACGCTTCTTTATCCGATAAGAGAGTGCTGAACTCTCTGTATATTGTTTCTTCTTCCGTTCCGACAAGCTTAAGTGTTCCCGCCGCGATTCCTTCAGGGCGTTCGGTCGTGTCACGCATAACGAGCACAGGCTTGCCGAGCGACGGTGCTTCCTCCTGGATACCGCCCGAATCCGTAAGTATCAGATAGCTTCTGCTTAAGAAATTATGGAAATCTATAACATCAAGCGGCTCTATGATATGTATGCGGTCGTCTCCTCCGAGATACTCGTTCGCAATTTCACGTACTGTCGGATTCATATGTATCGGATATATAGCTTTCACATCGGGATGCTCATCCATAACACGGCGTATCGCCTTAAACATGTGACGCATAGGCTCGCCGAGATTTTCACGGCGGTGCGCGGTTATCATGATAAGACGGCTGTCATTCGCCCATTCAAGCTCGGGATGCGTATAATCTTTACGTACGGTTGTTTTGAGAGCATCAATCGCGGTATTGCCCGTAATATAAATGCTGTCGGGGTTTTTGCCTTCTCTTACAAGATTGTCATGCGCCAGCTCGGTCGGTGCGAAATTATATCTGCTGATTATGGATACTGCCTGACGATTGAATTCCTCGGGATACGGGCTGTCGATATTGTATGTGCGAAGTCCCGCTTCAACATGTCCGACGGGAATCTGCAAATAGAAGCACGCAAGTGCAGTCGCGAATGTAGTGGATGTGTCTCCGTGCACGAGAACCACATCGGGGTTCTCCTTTTCGAGAACCTCCTTAATGCTGTTAAGGATATTCACGGTAACATCGAATAAGGTTTGCTTTTCCTTCATTATGGAAAGGTCGTAATCCGGAACAACTCCGAAGGTATCGAGAACCATATCAAGCATCTGACGGTGCTGACCTGTTACACATACAACCGTATCAATGTTCTCTCTCTTTTTCAGTTCGTTAACAAGCGGACACATCTTTATGGCTTCCGGTCTTGTTCCGAATACAAGCATAACTTTTTTCATCGCAAATTTTCCTTTCGTAAACTAAGTAAATATAATAAAGACGATTTTTTCGGCTTGGATATATATCAGTTTAAACTAAATCCGAGAGTAAGCTTATTGCAATTGTCCGAATATGTGTACTGTATAGATGACGTCATGCTGCGCACCATATGAAGTCCCAGGCCTCCGATTTCACGCTCATCCGCGGAAAGCGTTGTGTCGGGTGCTTCGGCCTTCGTAGGATCATACGGAATACCGTTGTCGGTAAAATCAAAGAAAACAGTATCTCCGTCACGGCGAAGCTTCAGCGAGGCTGTTGTCGCATTGCTGTAGTTAACTATATTCGACCAAATCTCATCACTGGTTATCATCATGCGTCTGATTGTTTTCTGCGGCACATCAGCCGTTTTCAGACGATTATCGAGAAATTGCTCAACCAACTCAAACGAATTCTTGTCGGGATACGTTGTTATTGTTGTCTTATCATGTATTGCGTTCATTTTAATACAAAGCATGGTAATGTCATCGGACTGCGGAGTCGTTCCGGCATACGATGTCACGTCATTTTTAATTGTCTCGCATATTTCACGCGGATGACGGTCTGCCGCAGCTGCCAGACAATTTTTCAGTCGTTCCTCACCGTACAGTTCGTTTTTCTCGTTTGCCGCCTCGGTAACACCGTCCGTATATAAGAACAGCTCATCCCCATGGTTCAGCTGAATCTCACGTGTTTGATAACGAGTCATTTCCATTCCCGCAAGAATGAAATTTGGTTTTGTACGCAAATACTCGACTTCCCCGCCCCTGCGGCAAAGAAGCGGAGGATTATGTCCGGCGTTTACGAATTCAAGCTTACCCGTACGCAAATCGAGCTTGCCGATCCATGCGGTTATGAACATACCCGCGTCATTATTCTCACACAGCTTTTTGTTTGCTTCCGTAAATATCTCCGCTGTGTTCTTTCCGCTTTCCGCCAAGCCTTTGATAAGAGTTTTAGCTGTCATCATAAACATAGCGGCGGGAATTCCCTTGCCCGAAACATCGGCAATCATAAATACAATCGTGAAGTGATCGAGCATATAGAAATCATAGAAATCTCCTCCGACCTCCTTCGCCGCATCCATGGACGCATATAAATCAAAGTCGGGGCGATTGGGATACGGCGGAAAAACCGACGGCAGAGCCGAATGCTGGATTTGTCTTGCGAATTCAAGCTCACGTGATATTCTGTCCTCGGCATCGCTTATGTAATGCTTCAGAGTAGCTACGGTTTTATTGACGTCATCTGACAGCTCGGAAAACTCACGATACGCACGCACATCAATAACGGTATCGAGGTTTCCGTTTGTTATTGCGTTAAGGCCCTCATTTACCTTCTGTAAATTAAGGACAACCTTTTTCTTTAACATCTGATATATCAGAATAAACAGCGCACTGTATATCAGTATTTCCATGAACGCCACAAGATACAGTGTTACATTTCTGTACAGCTCAGCGTCATCAGTCGTAATGCGGTACACAATCTGCTGTGTAAAGCCGCTTGTGACAATGAATGCTATTACGACACACACAAGAAGCCAAAAGGCGAAATCAAAGCTTATGCGTCTGTTCGCAACATCAAGCTTCTCATGCCTTTTCGAAAAACCGCTCGATAAAACAGACAGACTTACTGCAAGACCGTTGCATAGAATCATCGGGAACGCGCATATCTGCACGAACGTAAACGCATATACTATATTTCCGAGATTTGTCGCAAGTATCAGGAGCATATGCAGCACTTCCATTGTCGTTCCGATACCGAAAGCGGACAGGGCACTCGGCTTGGAATCATCGAAAAGTCTGCGGCGCATCATTCCGCTGAAAACACCGGCAAGGAAGGTCGAAAGTGAGCACGCAACTCTTGTCACCATGCCTCCGCCCCAATAAACACACAGCCATCTGTGCAGAGCTCCTATTAATCCCGCTATAAAGCCTGCGGGAGAGCCGAAAATCAATCCCGCACACAGCGGAGCGGAGTCACGCACATTCATGATTACGCCGTCTTCGAGCTGAACACCGTATTCGGTGGAAAGTATCGCAAAGCCGCCGAATGCGATTCCGATTATAAGCTGACTTACCTTGTACGGAAGCTTTGAAAAAACGGTCTTTTCACGCAAAACCGTAAATATGACTGTTAAAACAATCGGAAATAATACGGCGGCAACAAGCCGCAAGATTACCATATACAGCTCCCCTTTAATTTTCGATAGTCAGAAAATCCGCAAAACCCGTAATTTCAAACACGTCCATTACGATTTCCGACACGTTGACAAGCTTCATTCCGCCTTTGCGGCTCATAGCCTTTTGTGCCATGAGTATAACGCGGAGAGCGGCAGATGACACATATTCTACACCCGAAAAATCAAACGTCAGATAATTGGCGGCGGATACGGCTTCCATTGTCGCTTTTTCAAACTCAGATGCGGTTGTGTTGTCGATTCTGCCGGTCAGCTTTAATAATGCGTTCTCGGCAATACTTTTTTCAATGTTAAGCATAAAATTCACTCTTTAATTTAATTTTGATGTGCCTTGATAAACGGGATGAGATTCTCACGCAAGAGCTCGAGACCGTATACTTTCTTTTCCTCCGACCACGGCACCTGCTTCAAAAATGCGGTACAGCAGCGGAACCACGCCATAGGATACAGCCATTCCATGTCTTTATTTTTCTTTGCGGCTTCCTCAAATGTTTCTGCCATGAAATATTTCTTCAGGAATAACCTGTAAATGCGTTCGACAGTCGCGGCAGGCATTTTATAGAAGGCATTGTAATCGACACCCTTGTCACTAGCAAACTCCATTGAAAACACTATACGGGATATATCGAACATGGGCATACCTGTCGAAAACTCACCCATGTCTATAAGACAGCATTCACCGTTGTCTACCATTATATTGTTCAGATTAAGATCTCCGTGTATGCAGTTGCAGCGGTCGGGCACCATGTCGAGAAAATCGTAAAGCAGCTGTCTCTCCTCATCGGTAATATCAACTATATTCGGAATCTCCTGACGGTTTATGTCTTTGAATGTCGGAAGATCTCCGCCGCTTGCCTCGATTTTATGAATGCGTCTGCACACGTCGGCATACATATCCACGTATTTTTCGAGGTTTTCACCGTCATCGCGTATAAGCTCGCCGAGAGTTTTTGACTTTATAAGCTCATACACAACACCTAAGCGTCCGTCGCACTCAACAATATCATATGAAATGGCTGTCGGAACACCAAGTACAAATGCTTTTTTAGCGAGAGCTTTTTCCCTTTCTATTTCATCATTGCTTATCTGCGGATAATACAGCTTAATAATTCTTTCGTCGTCAATACGGTAAACCTCACCGCATGCTCCTGCGCCGATTTTTACACAGTTTTCAATGCTGAATTTGCGTTTCGCTTTTGAGATATCCATGATTTCGGAAAAACCGGTGACATCGAAAACATTCATCACGTCGTCATTCGCGTTGATTATTCTGAAAGTCTTATCTCCGCAGCGCTTTTTCATCGCCAAAATAATTCTGAGTCCTGCACTTGATATGTACTCGAGGCCTGCCGCATCGATTTCTATTCCGTTTGTTCCGCACGGCTCGGATGCAACTGCACTCTCAAGCTCATGTGCATTGGCTGATGTTACACTGCCGGATATAAGAATTTTCGATAAAGTATCATGTGTTACAGATATTTCCATTGGTTTTCTCCATCTCATCCTTAAATATTTTCTCTGATAATTGTTTTAATTCTTCATACATCGGCATACCTCCAAGCGGAGATAATGCTTTTACCGTTTCATATGCCAGCCATGCCTGCTTATCCTTGCCTCTGTTGAAGCCGCTCCATATTTCGTCGCCTTTTTTTTGCAGTTCGTCATACATACTTCTTAAATTAGACAGCTTATCGGCGCATATAAGCATTTTGTATTCAAGCTCTCCCGGACGGCTGAGATTCTCGAGCATTTTGCTCTTTCGCTCTTCCCAGCTTTTTGTTTTGTCCTCACTGTCGTATGCTATTATATCGGCAATCTCACGTCCGAACGCAGCCTCTATCTCTTCTTTCGTAATACCCGCATCCTCTATTGTATCATGCAGATATCCGGCTGCAATAAGCTTCTCGTCAGCTCCGTTTCGCGCAAGCTCAAGCGCAACCTCAACAGGGTGCACTATATAAGGAAGACCTCCTATTTTTCTGTATTGACCTTCATGAGCTTTATACGCAAACATAAATGCCTCTGTAAGCATGTGAGTCCTCCTGAAAATGTAATATATTCATTATCTATCATACCTTGTCAAGGCATCCCTCTACGGGAATGTCTTGCCTATTATCTGAAATATTTTCTGTCGAGAGCACGCATTTGCGCAGCCTCGGCTATGTGCTGTTTCTTGATTCTTCCGCCGATCATACCGTCCTCTTCGGTAATTCCTCTCGATACGGCATCGAGGTCGCACAGCGTTCTCGCTACACGCAGTATTCTGTCATAAGCCCGCGCTGAAAGATTCATTCTGGAAAATACGCCCTCCATAACCTTTCTTGAATCCTCGTCAAGCGAACAGAATTCTCTTAATTCATCGCTTTCCATGAGAGCGTTTGATTTCGCGGCATAATTTTTGAATCCCGCACGGCGAAATCTCATTCTCGACAGCTCACGCGCCGCCTCGACTTTTTCTCTGACCTGTGCAGATGTTTCTCCGCGTGTGTCATCCGACAACTCATCAAACGACAGTGCGGGCATTTCCACCTGAATATCTATTCTGTCAAGCATGGGTCCGCTGATTTTTTCGAGATACGCGCGTATATCCGCAGGCTTGCAGCTGCATTTACCGCCGGGTGAGCCGTAATAACCGCATTTACACGGATTCATCGCGCATACAAGCATAAACGATGACGGGTATGTATATCTTCCCGCGGCTCTTGTTATCGTTACCTGCTTATCCTCTATCGGCTGTCTCAGTGCCTCGAGCGCGTCCTTCTTAAATTCTGGAAGCTCATCCAAAAACAGAACGCCGTTGTTCGCAAGCGATATTTCCCCGGGAGACGGAATCTTTCCGCCGCCTACCAATGCCGCTGTACTCAGTGAATGGTGAGGTGAGCGAAACGGTCTTTCAAGCACAAACGGCAGCTCTTCGTTCAGCATTCCCGCACATGAATAAATTTTTGTATCCTCAAGCGCCTCTTCATAGCTCATTTTAGGCAGTATTGTCGGCAAACGTTTTGCAAGCATTGATTTGCCCGATCCCGGTGGGCCTATAAACAATATGTTATGCGCTCCCGCGGCGGCGGTAAGCAATGCGCGCTTAGCGACAAGCTGTCCCTTTACCTGAGAAATATCCTCCGACGACACATATGTGTCAATCATATCATACGGATTTCCGTCCGCTTTCTTTAAAGCATCCGTTTTTCCGCGCAAAAACTCTACAAGCGACACTATATTATCGACACCGTATATTTCGATTCCGTCACGATACGCAACCGATGCCTCGCTGAGGTTTGCCAAAGGCACAAATATACGCTTTCTTCCGCTGTTTATGGCGGCGATTGTCATTCCGAGAACTCCGCGTACATGTCTGACCTCACCTGAAAACGAGATTTCACCTATATATGTACTGTCCTCTCCGTCGTCCAGAATACCGACCGCTTTATATACCGCTATCAGAATAGCCAGCTCCACTGCGGTTCCTTCCTTCTTCTTATCGGCGGGCGCAAGATTAATGCTGATTTCAGCGGACTGTATGCTTATGCCGCAGCTTTCCGATGACGTGAATATTCTTTTTTCGGATTCCCTGACGGCGGCATCGGGCAGACCTACAATTTCAAACGACGGAAGTCCTTTTTTAGCCGCGCACTCAACACGTATCTCATAACCGTCAACGCCCGATGCGGCGGCGGAATAGGTAATAGATAACATAATATCTCCTTGAGGTAAAATTCTTCAGAGCTTAAAGAATTGTCGCAAGCTCTCTCATATGAACGGCTACCGCGGAATTGTTGTGCTCGCCCTTAGCGATTTCCTGCAGCTTAAACGGAACTGAATTTTCTTTAAGCAGCTGCGCATAATGATACGGTATCTTTCCGACAACTCCGTCGTTCTCGGATGCGGAAATCAGTATTTTCGGGTAAAGCTCGGGAGCGGTGCACGGACGGAAAAATTCCTCCTGCAGCTGTCCGGGGTGGAAGCTTTTATCCTCTCCCGGAGTGAGTCCGGGTGCGGGGCATGCCGCTCCTACGGCAAAGAATAAATCGGGGCGCATAAAAGCTATATAAAGCGCCTCTCTGCCGCCCATTGAAAAGCCGCATATCGCGCGCTTCAGCACCTTGTACTTTTTCTCGACCACAGGCATAAGCGCCGATGTAAGCTCGAATATAAAGCTGTCATATGCGCTTGAATTGATATAATCAAGGGCAGTACATTTTTCACGTGTTCTGCTGATATAGATATAAGGGAAAACAATTGTATAATCACTGAAGCATTCATCAATTACGGCGCGTATTTCGCTGTCATCGGAAAGAGAGTGTTCATCGCCCCAATATCCGTGCAAAGCGTAAAGGACATTATGCGGTGCGCCGTCCTCGGGGGTAATAATAACAGCCGACATTTCACGTTTCGTAACAGCGGAATAGTATTGCAGTGTTTCCTTTTTCATGTTATTTGCCCTTTCTCGTTATGGCATTATTCATCAAGATAATAATAGCATAAAATCGGCTCAAATGCAATAATATCATAAAAAAGGGAATGCAAAGCTGTATGCATTCCCTTTTTCGGCTATTTTATCTTTTGACCTTCTACGGTCAA
>CAZWLL010000014.1:27396-36460 GCA_964634795.1 uncultured Ruminococcus sp.
AAGCTGTATGCATTCCCTTTTTCGGCTATTTTATCTTTTGACCTTCTACGGTCAACGATTCATCGTTTGACCTTCTACGGTCAACGATTCATCGTTGACCGTACGCGTCTACGTCAAGTCCTTTAAGAACTCTCGATGTATCGTTGATTACCTTATCGACAAGGTCGTTTGTCGTGTAGAATTCACCTGCTCCGTTTACGGCAACGAATATCTTGCCGCCGCTTATTTTGCCCGTGGATTCTTCCACATACTTATAGAACTTATACTCATTGAAGCTTCCGTCGACACCTTCACATGTCAGCGTCATTACTATCTTCGAGTCATCGTTCATGAGTGCAAGTCTGTCTTCATCGGACAGCTCGGCGTATTCCTGGTTTGTCAGGTTCAGCATTGTCTTGTAGTACTGACGGAAGTTATTGACATCGGCATTCTTTATAACGGTACCGGAGTTTTCCTCTACGACATCGAGAGTAACATTTCCGTCTTCATCTGTACCGTGTGTCAATGTAAAGCTTACATCGACATTTTCCGCTTTTACGGTTATGTTCTTTACAGTTGTAATATTTACAAAGAACGGTGTAGCGGAAATCCAGCTGAATGAATCCTTCTCGAGCCAATTGAGCTTATCATCCTCGACGTGGCAAATCAGATTATATCCGTACAGATTGGAGCATGCGTAATATCCTCCGCCCTCCTGTCTCTCCGATACAAGGAGTATAAATTCATAATCCTCAAAGAGGTATCTGATCATATATTTCGGATTTTCAAGTCCGTACTGTGTATATACCTCATCCTCGGGCTTGAATGCTACAACCTCATCGCCCTCCAGAGCGATAAAGTTATACAGTGCCTCGTAGTACAAATCGGAATTCATTTCGTACAGTGCCGTATCGGACGCGTTTTCGGATTCGGGCTTCGGATATGTCATATAGTTTTCGACTATCGAGTCCTCGCTTTCCATTTCGTCCTCGGGTGTACGGTAAATATTAACAAACAGCTCTTCGTTCTTCCAGATTGTGAACTCATCGACATAGAAGTAATCGTTTGTCGACATGCCCGCTGTAAGGAGAGGCGTCAGCAGCTTATATGCCGGCTGAAGAACAGTATCGGCAAGTGTTGTCGATAAGATATACACTGCGTTTCTGGGAGCGTACTTAACGTAATAACCGCCCTCTGTAACAAGCTCATCGCCTACCTCGACAACGAATTCCTCACCCGATGTAGATGTTACTATCCACTCTGCCTGAGGATCATCGAGACCGTACTGAGCGTATTCCTCATCGGTAATGTCTTCCGCTACTCTCATCATAGCTGTGGGAGTACCTGTCGTTACGACAAGGCTTGAGAACAGCTCCGAATCGAAGCTCAATCCCATGTATCCGTCAAGCTGGAAGGTATCGGAAGCGTCACGGTAGATTTTGTATCCGCCGTACTCGTTTTTAACCTCAATCGACTGAATTTCCGAACGGCTGAGCGGCTCGAAAATGTAGAAGTTTGATGTTTTCGCGGTTACCGCTACCTCACCGTCAAGAAGCTCGACACTTGTGTCTTTTTCCTCTTCCTCGGCTGTAAGCGGACGAATTACCGCGAAATATACGACAAACAAAACCACAAATATAGCAGCAAACGTGATTATCAGCTTTTTCTGTTTCTTTATCATGAGTGTTTTCTCCTCGTGATAACAACAATTCCGCAAAGTGCGAATATAACGGGAAGAATAAGAGTCATCGCAACAGTCCAGTTGTTAGCCTGATCCGTTGTAACCGTAAGCTCGTCATCGTCGAAGGGCTTCAGCGAAAGTGATGCCAAGACTCTTTCACGTCCTACCGCTCTCATGGAAGCGGAAAGAATATCCTCGTTTGCATATGCGTTGGAATCGATATAACTCATATTGGAGAATGAAGGAGAACCGAACGCCATTACGTATGAATAATAGTATTCGTTGTCGACTATTCTCGTTTCACGTGTGATTGTAACAAGGTTATATGAGCCTGTTTCCTTAACAAGACCGTTTTCCATAAGCTCGGATGTCGAATATGACTTGAGTACGGAAGAAACCTCACGGGATCCGTTAAGACCTCCGCCTGTCTCCCAAAGAATATTAATAGGTGCGGACTTACGAATTATAGTCTTCGGAGGTGTAGCGAGATTATTCAAATCACGGTAAATCGAACCGCCGAGTGTATCGGACTGATACTGCGCTATAATCGAATAGCCGTCCGTGGACATTGCGTTTTCGGTATCGCGTACCGTAACACCGCTGCCGTATTCGATACCCCATTCCGCAAGGAATTCATTGAGGTTTGTAAGATTTTCAACGTATTCCGGATCACAGAAAACCATCAGGCATCCCTGACCGTCAAGGAATTCGTCGATTTTTTCGATTTCGTTTGTGCTTTCGTCCTCAGCCTCAGCGCCGATAAAATCGTATATAGGGCTGTAGATAACGAGAATTCTCGTGTCCTCATCGAGCGTTTCTTTTGCGAGGTTGACTGTTTGCACCTCAAAACCGTTTTCGGCAAATACGTTCGCAAGCGCGAGAGCATTGCTCATTTCCTCACCGTGCTCGATTGTGAACGCAACCTTCGGCTTTTCGGTCTGAGTTACCTGCATGATACCGGAAATCATAGCTTTTTCACCGCTGTACGCCCATACGGTAGATGAATCGGAGGTATCGCTGAAGGTGAAGAACGCCTCGGCAGCGTATACTCTGACCTCACCGCCGCTTGTGATTACAACAGAGTCGGAGTCGATATCCGTAGCGGCTGTGTTGTAGAATTCACGGAAGAAAGCGGGGTTTTTATATACATTCTGGCACTCTACATGGATGTTCGAGAAAGCCTCCTCAATCTGAAGAGCGGTTGTATAAATCATTCTCGTGTATGAGGAGTTGCTTCCGCTCATAAGAACGTCGGGATCCGATGCGAAATAAATGTAAACCTCATTCGGTATATCGGAAAGAAGCTCTTTAGCCTCCTCGGAGAGTGTATATACCTGATCCTCCGTCATATCGATATACCAGTTATATTTCTGCGCAAGAGCGGTAAATATAATATTGAAAATAACGACCAACGCAACGAATGCTATGGTAAACACCGTAGCAACCGAGCCGTATTTGAATTTTCGTGTCTGCGTAATGCTTTTTCTCATTGTCCCTCTCCTTTCAAGCGTATCTTCTTCTCTCGTATACGCGTACTGCGAGGAAAAGGAATATCGCGGTTATCGAGATGTAATAAACCGTAGCGGATAAATCAAACATACCGTATGTGAAGTTAACATAACGGGAATATACCGATATCCAGCTGAGAATATAACGAATAAAGTATGTGTCGATAAGGTTATTGAAAATAGCGGCGGCTACAAAGCCTACGAGAATTGCCATTGTTATAATGGATGCGGTAACCGTGCTCTCCGTAAGAGTCGATGCGAAAATTCCGACCGCGATGAAGCACATTCCGATAAGCAGCATCGCTATAAGAGAGCCTGCCGCCTTGCCTACGTTAAGTCCGTCCTCTGCGTAAAGGTTTAAGGGCAGATAGTAAAGGCAGGAAATAAGAATAGTTCCGGCAAACATTGTGAATGCCGCGAGGAATTTTGCCATAATCATTCCCGTAATTGACACGGGAGATGTCATAAGAAGCTGTTCGGTTTTAGTTCTTCTCTCCTCCGCGAACGTACGCATTGTAAGAAGAGGAACAATTACTATATAACCGAAAATCATAAGCTGGAAGTAGCCGGATACATCGGAGGTTTGATTCTGCAGAGTCGAGAAAGCGAATACAAAGCCGGAGACTCCGAGAAAAACGGCGATGAACACATATCCGAGAGGCGTCGTGAAATACTGGCGCATCTCTTTTTTGTATATTGCAAACATTTTATGTTTCTCCTAATTTTTTACTGTATATACCGTGGTTCGAGTATCATTGTATGTATGGCAGATGCGTCAGCTGTTTCTTTCCATAATCTTGATAAATACTTCTTCGAGATTCATTCCGACAGCCTCAAGTCCGATAACAGGCCAGCTGTGCTCGCTCATTGCGTAGAACAGAGGCTTTCTTATGTCAACGCCCTTTTCGGATTCTATTACATATGTATAGCTGTCAAGCTCTCTCTCACCTGTCTGCTCAGCTGAAATAATGCCGGGAATACGCGAGAGTGTATTCTGTACCTCTCTGACGGGACCGCATATTTTCACGCTGTAGCGGCGGTTATCCTCAACAGCCTGAGTAATGCTTTCAGTTTTTTCGTCGGCGATAATTTTGCCTTCATTGATAATGATGATTCTGTCGCATACAGCCTGTACCTCGGAAAGTATATGAGTCGAGAGAATAACGGTATGTGTTTTGCCGAGATTTCTGATAAGGTTTCTTATTTCGATAATCTGCTTCGGGTCAAGACCTACCGTCGGCTCATCGAATATAATAACCGGCGGGTTTCCGATAAGTGCCTGAGCTATTCCGACACGCTGACGATATCCTTTCGACAGATTCTTAATAAGGCGGTGCTGTACATCGTCGATTTTCGTGACCTTCATAACCTCGGCTATGTGAGCGTCGCGCTTAAGCTTGCAGGCTTTAATGTCGTATACGAAGTTTAAGTATTCCTCAACCGTCATATCGACATACAGCGGCGGCTGTTCGGGCAAAAAGCCTATAAGCTTTTTCGCCTCATTCGGGTTTTCGAGTATATCTATTCCTCCGACCTTAGCCTCACCCGAGGTGGATGAAAGATATCCCGTCAGGATGTTCATCGTTGTGGATTTTCCGGCACCGTTCGGGCCGAGGAATCCTACGATTTCGCCTTTTGCCACCTTGAAGCTTATGTCATCAAGAGCAAATTTCGTTCCGTAGTTTTTTACCAGATTGTTTATTTCTATCATTGGTAACGCTTTACCTCCATGTCAGTTTTGCGTCCGCATAAATAATTACATAGAATTATAGCACTTATATTTAAACAAATCTTGAACAAAGCAGTGCCAGTTGACTTTTTATGTGTTTTTTCAGTGATAAACAGCGAGTTTTTTTCTGAAATCAGTTGTATATGCCTTTAAATTATCACGATTCCCGCACCCATTGTGCCTCTTTTTCCGTGCATTCCGCGATGCGAAAAGTATGTCTCCGTATTGCAGCAGGTGCAGTCGGGGCTTATATCTATGTTTTCCTCACGCACTCCCGCGGATATGAGCAGCTCACGATTCATTTTGCCGAGATTAGCATGAGGCTTACCGTATGATGTAAAATCGATATTTCTTTTCACAAAACCGTCTCCGCGTATTTGCCTTATCTTCTCGACAAAGTCATCATCCACCTCGTAGCAGCACACACCTATATGCGCTCCCACCGCGGCATGTATGCTGTCGGAGGAAGCACCGAGAGACATCATTTTTTCTACGGCAGCTGCGGCAATGCCCGCTGCGGTTCCTCTCCATCCCGCGTGAACCGCCGAGATAACAGGCCTATCTGACGCGTCGAGTCCGCAGAGCAAAACAGGCACACAGTCCGCGGTTTTTATTATCGGAATCAAAGCCTCCGTTTTAGTCGCAAAACCGTCTCCGTCCTCGCCTCTTTCTCTCACGCTTCCTTCTCCGGCGTTTTCGCTGCCGATAATCCGCACATTCGCGGAATGAATCTGAGACAGTGTAACGGCATGCTCCATTCCGTATTCTCCCTCGCTCAGCGCACGTGAAAGAATATCGAGATTATGCCGTACCGTGTCATCGGAATCTCCGAGATTAAAGGAAATATTCATTGACCTTGTGTGCGGAAGCGTGCTTACTCCGCCCTCACGGCAAGCAAAGCCGTGGCGGACGCCGTAAGGCCGAAACCTGTCAAGCACGGTCGAGTGAAAAAGTATTCCGTCTTTATAGAACATAACAGAATAAAGGGAAACCGTTATTTCAGGTTTCCCTTCGTCCTTTCATAATTTTAAACCGGGTTTATAAGATAATTTTCGTTTATCGTAAGCGCAGCAGAATTGGTTCAAGCCAGGATACAGCTTACTTACGCTCAACTGTTAAACTGCAAGAACGGAGAATTTTCAGTCATGAAAATTCTCGGGAGCGGGATGGTTGTTTTCACTACTCAGCTTAAGATTATTTCCGCTCTATCATGCTTTCGTCCCACATTTCGGGAGCTTCGTATCCGAGAAGGTTTACAACCGTTGCGGCGATGTTCGACAAACCGAACTTGCCATCCTTCTTAACAGTGTATGTGTCGGCAAACTTGTTGTCGTAAATAATGCACGGTACGGGATTCAAGGTGTGGCTTGTCTTTGCCTTGAGAGATCCGTCGGGGTTATGCTTTACGGCGTGAGTCTTCTTGTCGAATTCTGCCATTTCATCCGCGTTGCCGTGGTCAGCTGTGATTATCGCAACACCGCCTACCTTGTCAACTACGGGGAGAATTCTGCCGAGCTGAAGGTCAAGAGCTTCCATAGCGCAAATCGTAGCCTCAAGGCTTCCGGTGTGACCTACCATATCTCCGTTCGGGAAGTTTACTCTGATGCAGTCATACTTGCCGCTTTCAAGAGCCTCGATAAGCTTATCTGTAATTTCGGCGCACTTCATCCACGGGCGCTGTTCAAACGGTACGATATCCGAAGGAACTTCAACATATGTCTCGTATTCCTCTGAGAATTTACCGCTGCGGTTACCGTTCCAGAAATATGTAACATGTCCGTATTTCTGTGTTTCGGAAATCGCGTACTGCGAAATCTTCATGTCAGCGAGATACTCACCCATTGTGTTTGTGATTTCCGGCGGGGAAACAAGATAACGTGAAGGAATATGAAGGTCGCCGTCATATTCGAGCATACCGGCGTAAATAACCTTCGGAGCTCTTACTCTGTCGAATTTGTCGAAATCAGCGCCGCCCTCGAACGCCTTTGAAATTTCTATGGCACGGTCGCCTCTGAAGTTATAGAATACAACCGAGTCACCGTCGTTTATTGTGCCGACGGGCTTGCCGTTCTCGGCGATAACAAACGGAGGAAGATCCTGGTCGATAGCATGAGTTTCGGCTCTGTAGGTTTCAACGGCTTCATGTGCGGATGCGAAATATCTGCCTTCACCGAGAACGTGAGTCTTCCATCCGAGCTCAACCATAGCCCAGTTTGCTTCGTAACGGTCCATGGTAATAGCCATTCTGCCGCCGCCCGATGCAATCTTAATGTCACAGCCGTCGCATGAAAGCTCTGCGATGAACTTTTCGAAGGGATCGATATAATCAAGTGCCGTTGTTTCGCCTACGTCACGGCCGTCGAGGAGTATATGTACTCTGATTGTTTTAACTCCCGCCTTCTTTGCTTCAACAAGCATTGCCTTGAGATGATCTATGTGAGAGTGAACATTGCCGTCAGAGAAAAGACCGATGAAGTGAAGAACGGAACCGTTATTCTTTACGTTTTCGGTTAAAAGCTTCCATGTGTCGGATGTAAACATCTTACCGGATTCGATAGAATTCGATACGAGCTTAGCACCCTGAGCGAAAACCTGGCCGCTGCCCAGCGCGTTGTGTCCGACCTCGGAGTTTCCCATATCATCGTCTGACGGGAGTCCTACGGCTGTACCGTGAGCCTTAAGGGTGAGCATAGGATATTTTGCCATGAGCATATCAAGAGTCTGTGTCTTGGCAAGCTTTACTGCGTTTGCCTCTGATTCGGGAGCAAGGCCTACTCCGTCCATTACGATAGTAAGAACCGGTCTGATAGGCGCGCTTTCGATTTTTTTCAGTGTTTTCATTCTTATATCCTTCTATATTGTAATTGAAATTAGGGAAAACAAATTTAATTATGTGATTGCACCCCGATGTAATCACAAATCCTCTCCGCGCAGTGCGGAGTGAAGATTCAGTACCTCAATACCGGCACGGTATGCCATGCGGTAGGTCTGTCCGGAACCGCTTGCGTACGCTCCGTTGTAATATGCCACGCAGAACGATGATATATCAACCATATACTGATTTCTTTTCTTCATGCAGTCGTCGGTATGTGTGTCGGAAAGATACTCAATGGCGGAGGCATACCCTTTTATACGTCTGTACTCACGTATAAGCTCGAGGTTTTTCCATCTGTCGGTCTGATTCGGGCACGGCAGAGCAAGCACGAGAGCCGCGCCGCTTCCGCATGATATCGAACGTATAACGGCATTTTCAGCCATCATGTCGAACCCTATCGCCCCTCCGCAGACAAAATACCTGTAGCCTAAGTCAAGCAGGTATGTCAGTGTCGTGTCAAGCAAGCCCGGCAGCTTTTCCGCATCCGCGGACGAAATAATTCTGTGTCCCGTGAAGCAGCAGGTATTTTCGCGTGTCATGAATTCCGGTAAAGGGGTGGATATTTCACTTGCAACATTTATCATAGCATTACCTGTTGTTCCGAGGCGCTGTCGCGGTTGACAACGGTACGTCGGTATGTTAAAATTACTGTATCAATCATCGGTTATTATTATATCACATCACGGTAGGCTTTTGTATGGTAAGCTTGATTTTTGTGGATAAACAAATTGAAAATTTTTTGTTATCTTCACTGGAACTCCTTTGTATTGACTGCACAGTCGGCATTAAAAGCAGTACGGATACGGTGTTCTGCGACATCCCGAGTCTTGAGAAAATCACACACGACCTGAGCAGTGACCAAATGCGTCTGTTTGCGGTATCAAGAGACAAAAACGACCGAAAGAAGTGTCCCGAAGGAGTAATTTTCCTTTTGTATCCGATGAGAATCGGAATCTTGTCCTCGCTTATCGAAGAAAACGGTGATGCGTTTAAAATAAATACGGTGTTCCCCGAATACGACAGCGAGAGCTACACCGTATCTCTCGGCGGCAACTCGGTATGTCTTACCGAAAGAGAAGGAAAGCTGTTTGAGTTTCTTTGGAATCACAGAGGAGAATGCGTCAGCCGCGCCGAAATACGTGAGGCTGTCTGGGAAAACGACGCCGACACAAACGTAATCGATGTATACGTCACCTATCTCCGCCGCAAGCTGACTTCGCTGTTCGGTGCGGGTGCTATACGCTCCGTGCGCGGCAAGGGTTATGTGCTTGATATATAATGTCGGCGGATAA
>CAZWLL010000014.1:36560-47453 GCA_964634795.1 uncultured Ruminococcus sp.
ATACGCTCCGTGCGCGGCAAGGGTTATGTGCTTGATATATAATGTCGGCGGATAATCCTTGACCGAATAGCTTGGACAACCGCCGCCTCCCAGAGAATTTTCATGACTGAAAATTCTCCGTTATTTAGGCTTATCGGTGCATTTTTATCGAAAAAAATGTTTACTTTTTCACAGCTCGGATATATAATGTAATATGTATCAGTGTATCATCGCGGCGCACATGCCGATGCGGTGATTTAATTTAAATTTACGAGAAACGGATAAATCATGTCAAATAAAATCAATTATATAACAATCAAAACAGGAAAACTCCTTCGCACGGCATCGGATATCGCGGACGATGTAGACTCCATAATGTCGCGTGACCCCGCCGCAAAAAGCCGTGCCGAGGTTGTGCTTCTGTATTCAGGCTTTCACGCTCTTTTAATGTACCGTCTCGCTCATTCGATGAACAAAAAGGGAATGGAAATACCCGCCCGCGCACTCTCTCAGTTTGCCAAGTTCGTTACGGGCATCGAAATACATCCGGGTGCGAAAATCGGCAGAGGACTGTTTATTGACCACGGCTCAGGTGTCGTAATCGGCGAAACCGCTATAATCGGCGACAACTGTACCATTTATCAGGGAGTAACTCTCGGCGGTACCGGCAAGGAAACGGGAAAACGCCACCCGACTCTCGGAAACAATGTAATGATAGGTGCCGGTGCGAAGCTGCTCGGAAACTTCACCGTCGGAGACAACTCAAAAATCGCCGCCGGCGCGGTAGTTCTCGGAAACGTACCCGCGAACTCAACCGCAGTCGGAATTCCCGCTCATGTCGTAAGAAAGGACGGAGCAAAAGTCACCGAGGCAAAAGGCAAGAGTGAGGTATGCTGTGACCTTGACCAGGTCAATATACCCGACCCTGTCGAGATAGAATTCGAAGGTCTCGAGAAGAGAGTAGAGGTTCTCGAAAAGCTTCTCGCGCAATTCTCCGATAAAAATGCGGCAGATAATAATGAAATTCGGAAGGAGAGCGAAAATTGAAATGCCCCAACTGCGGCAGAGATAATGACGACGGAGCAAAATTCTGCAAATATTGCGGATGTACTCTGAGCGAATCTTATCCTCCGCCGTACTACAACGTAAACATGAACCCTCCCGAGCCTCAGAAGAAAAGCAAGTTCGCAGCGGGTTTGCGAGCGATTGTTATGTCACTTGTTTTCGTCGGCCTTCTTTTCGGCTGTCAGTCATGCGTCACGTCAGGCTATGTTGTTTCGCTGACGCGCAGCATTACGATGCAGGATCTTTCCTCCGAGGAAGCAATAACGGCGCTTTATGAAAGCATATACGCTAAGGTAGCGGAAAACACCACTCTGATTATCTTCATTGCCAATCTGCTGACTGTGCTTATAACATGTCTGGTCTTTCGTCTGCGCCGAAGAAATCCGCGTATCGAGGTATCGTGCTACAAGATAAACAATCGGCGCATACCGTCATTCGTGCTTTTCGGCTTTGCCTTGAATTTATTCATTTCACTGACAATATCGATTATCCCGTTCCCGGAGTCATGGGTCACCGACTTCAATAACGCATACTCCGATATAAGCACATTCACCGACATGACCGAGCTTGCTTTCTCACTGATAAGCATAGCGCTGGTCACCGGCATTACCGAGGAAATTGTTTTCCGCGGCGTATCGATGAAATTGCTTCTTCCCGTCTTCGGAAAAATCCCGTCCGTTATAATAACCGCGCTCATATTCGGTCTTGCACACGGCACTCCGATTGCCATGTGCTATTCATTTGTCGTCGGTCTGGTTTTCGGCATTATGTACACTGTATACGGTTCGGTTGTTCCGAGTATGGTCTGCCATATTTCCTTCAACATGGCATCATATCTCGTTGCATCGGTTCCGAATTCAAACGGTGCGTTTGCCGCATTGTATGTCATTTCGGCAGCCATGCTTATTCTCTTTACATACCGCATTTTTATACATTATCCGACATTCACAGATGTATTTTACGACTGCGATGACAGAATAGAGCCGATAAACGAACGTGAACGCGAAATCGTTTCCGAACTGAAGGATATTCAGAAGAGAATAGACAGCGATGACGTAGAAAATATAGTGGATGACTGGAACAACATCAAACAGCGGGAAAAAGAGTTAGCCGATGAATGGAAGAAAAACCGTCTTGAGGCAAAACAAAACAAAAACAATAAGAAATAAAAAAGGACATATATCATATGAAGCTTTATAATTCACTGACACACAACAGGGACGAATTCACGACACATGAACCGGGCAAATGCACCATGTACACCTGCGGCCCTACTGTATATCACTTTGCTCACATAGGAAATCTGCGCTCGTATATAATGGAGGATGTGCTCGAAAAATATCTTCGCCATACAGGACTTGACGTAAAACGCTGCATGAATATAACCGATGTAGGACATCTCACGAGTGATGCCGACACGGGTGAGGACAAAATGCTCAAGGGTGCCAAGCGTGAGCACAAAACCGTCATGGAAATCGCGAAATTCTATACCGATGCTTTCTTCTCCGACTGCGAAAAGCTCAACATCAAGCGTCCCGATATAGTTGTTCCCGCTACGACATATATCCCGCAGTTTATCGAAATGATACAGCGTCTCATAGATAAAGGCTATGCTTATTTATCCGAGGGCAACGTATATTTTGATACCTCCAAGCTCGATGAGTACTATGTATTCAACAAGCACGATGCCGAAGACCTTGAGGTCGGCGTACGTGAAGGCGTGGAAGAGGACAAAGCCAAGCACAGCAAAACAGACTTCGTTCTTTGGTTTACAAAATCCAAATTCGAAGATCAAGAGCTTAAATGGGACAGCCCGTGGGGCATCGGTTATCCGGGATGGCATATTGAATGCTCTGCAATCTCGGTAAACAATCTCGGCGAATATCTTGACCTGCACTGCGGCGGAATCGACAACGCATTCCCGCATCATACAAACGAAATCGCGCAAAGTGAAGCATACCTCGGTCACAAGTGGTGCACACACTGGTTCCATGTACTCCACCTCAACACGTCATCGGGCAAAATGTCAAAGTCGACGGGAGAATTTCTCACACTGTCTCTGCTTGACGAAAAGGGTTATTCACCTATGGTTTACCGTTTCTTCTGCCTGCAGTCTCATTACAGAAAAAATCTCGTGTTCTCATACGAAGCCATGGATTCCGCTAAAACCGCTTACAATAAGCTCATAACTAAAATCAGCGGTCTCGATTTCGGTGACAAATCCCCTATTGACTCCGATAAATACGCAAATCTGGAAAAAGACTTCACGGACGCTATGGACAACGATTTGAACACAGCTCTCGCAATCACATCGGTATACAATGTTCTGAAGTCGGACATATGCGACGCCGGAAAGATAAAGCTCATTGAGGACATGGATTCAGTTCTCTCGCTTTCACTCATAGAAGAAGCAAAGAAGCTCGCGGCTCATCTCGCGGAAGAAAAGAAAGCCGCATCCGCCGCATCCGCATCTCTTACTATAACCTGTCTGACGCCCGGAATCGACGCCGAAAAACGCGGTGAGATTGAAAAGCTCATAAACGAACGCGCAGACGCAAAGAAGGAAAAGAATTTCGCCCTTGCGGACGAAATACGCGCAAAGCTTTCCGAAATGGGAGTTGTTCTTAAGGACGGCAAAAACGAGGTTAAATGGGAGCTTGCCTGAATAACAATATCGGATAAACAGAATAAACAAAACTGCCGCTTGCGGGATTGCCCCGAATTAAACGGCAGTTTTTGTTGTATTTTTTATGCTAACTATTACGTTTAACGTATTATGTTAACGTATCACGTTAACGTCTCACGTTAACGTATCACGTTAACCCGTCGGACGGCTTCTTTGTGTCCTCATGTACATGCAAAGTGCCCGACAAAAACAGCTTTGCTCTCTCCGGAGCATCCTTCGCGTCTCCCCACGGCTCCTCTTCGTACCTGTAATCGAATTTCTTGCAGAACCAGCTTACGTCCGCGCGCAGCTTATCAAAATAAGCTTTTTCAAGCTCGCTTGTTTCCTTGTAAAATTCCGCGAATTCCTTCTTGCTCAGTCTCTCCTTTGCGGCGCGAATATACTTGCTGTAGTGATTCAGGCAAAAATACGGTGCCTTTGACGCCTTTTCACGGAATTTCTCATCGTTCTGCCACAGCAGAGCCGCCGTTTCGATCATTCTCGAAAAATTGTATTCTATTCTGTCGCAAATATAACAGCTTTCCTCAAGCTTATCGAGACGTTTCACCGCATTGTCTGCGGTTTTTCCGATAAACAGAGATGACATGTTTCCGTCAATATCCTTAGCGACGCTGTCAAGGTGACTCTCGAGCATGAGCGCGAGCGGAAGTCTTTTTCCCCTCTCGAACATCAGTGACAAATGCTCGGGACAAAATCCCGCTTCGTTTGTTTTAAGTCTAACATCGGGTTCCATCATGGAAGCGCCGAGTATCAAATCGAGCTCCTTGTCCTCGAGTCTGTTGTACATAAGGCAGAACGGGCAGGTGCAGAAGCCTTCCTCCTGTACCTTTTCGAATGCCTCGTTAACCGGTATAGTATATATCTGTTCCATTCTCGTCTCCGTTAATTTTTACTTTGAGAGTTTATCCATCGTTCGTGATAAAACATATACTGCTGTGCTATTCCCGCGTATTTACCGAGCGCACTCGCGTCAAAGCCGTTCGGGTAATGCAGCGCGAGAGATTTTTTCATCCACACATCAATAGGAAACGCCTCGGTCTTTCCGAAGCCGAACAGAAGCACGCATGAGCTGACCTTCGGGCCGACTCCCTTAATAGAGCACAGAATATCAGTGCACTTATCGTAATCCTCGCACTCGGCTATATCGTTAAGTACTATCTCGCCTGTTTTCACCTTCAGCGCGGCATCGTATATGTATTTTGCGCGAAATCCGGTCTTAAGCGCGAAAATACCGTCCTCCCCTGCCTCAACCAACGCATCGGCTGTGGGAAAAGCATTGTTTTTACCGTACATGCCGCACATCGCCGAGATTATTTTTTTAATTCTGGGGATATTGTTGTTCTGTGAAATGATAAACGATATGAGCGTTTCAAACGGTTCCTGACGCAGTATTCTGATGCCTCGTCCGCTGTTTACGGCAGCCGTCATTTCGGCTCTGTCACGCTCATTCGGCATTGCGTTTATAATAGCGCGGTCTGCTTTGCCGTAATCGACATCAAGCGAGAGGTACTTCATCCAAACATTCTCAAACTCATCCGAGGTTGAGTTTTCGATTTCAATCACCCCTCCGCCGAGATCCGAAAACGTTATTTTCCTGCCGAACGCGATTCCCGAAAAGCTGTCACAGTTTTCCACGGGATCAAAGCGAAACGCCTGTCCGCAGTCAAAGGTTTTGTGAACGGAAAAATTACCGCAGTTTTCGATTCTCACGCATACCGTACCGTTTTTCGAATACTCATCCGAAACACACGGCAGAGTGAAGCCTGTATCCGTACTGTTTTTATCCATTATTTTGTTTCGCCGATATACGGCTTGTATGCTATAAGATAATCTATTCCCGACCAGAGCGTCATAACAACCATTACCGCTGTTGTAACATAAGAAAGAATATGCCATTCGGTAAACGGCTTGAACGGAAGAATAACGGGTTCGAGAAGAACGCAGATTATGCAAATCATCTGCGTGGTTGTCTTGACCTTTCCGAGCCAAGCGGCGGCTATGACAAGTCCCGCTTTATTCGCCGCAACCATTCTGAGCGATGTTACGGCAAACTCACGGAAGATAACAATAGCGGCTGCCCAGACGAAAACCGGTCTGAGATAATCGAATTTTACGATTATGCCGAGACACGCCGATATAACGAGAAATTTATCGGCAAGCGGGTCCATAAATTTGCCGAAATCGGTTATCATATTGTATTTGCGCGCAATCTTTCCGTCTATCATATCGGTCAGCGACACAACCGCAAAAACAGCGGCGATAATTATTCTCAGTGCCGTGTCGGACAGCGGAAGAGGTACGCAGAACAAAAACAGGAAAACGGGCACCATAATAATACGGAAAACCGTCAGTTTATTCGGAAGATTCATTCGGTATCACCTCGAGTGTTAATTTATCGTTTTATATATTGAGAAGAGCCTCACCGACGAGGTCGTAATCCATAGCTTCCGTGATTTTAACGTCAATCATTTCGCCCTCGGCTATTCTGAGATTCGGATTCTTTACGCTGAACCATATTTTTCCGTCTATATCAGCCGCTTCGGCATAGCTTCTTCCGTAATGAGAGCCTGCAACGGGATCGTATCCCTCGCACATTACCTTGTATGTTTTGCCTATACGCTTCTCGTTGAATTTCTCGCTGACCTCAAGCTGTGTCTGCATGAGAATATCGTATCTGTCCTGCTTTACCTGCTCGTCTATCTGATTCGGGAAATCGTACGCAGGCGTATCCTCTTCTCTGGAATACGTAAACGCACCGAAGCGTTCGAATTTCGCTTCCTTAATGAAAGCGCACAGCTCCTCGAAGTCTTCTTCAGTCTCTCCCGGGAAGCCTACTATAGCCGTACTCCTGAGAACTATACCCGGTATTTCTCTGAGTCTCTTTACCGCATCTCTTATCATAGCGGAGTCACCGTGACGGTTCATAGCCTTGAGAACTCTGTCTGAAATATGCTGAATCGGAATATCTATATATTTCGCAACGCGCGGGTTGTCCCTTATTTCGGCGATAAGCTCATCGGTAATTTTATCGGGATAGCAGTAAAGAAGTCTGATCCACGGAATATTCGTAGCGTCGCAGATACCGCGAATCAATTCGGGAAGCTCGTACTTGCCGTACAAATCTATACCGTACGCCGATGTATCCTGAGCGATAATGTTCAGCTCCTTTACTCCGAGCGCGTCGAGTGATGTAGCCTCCTCGATTATATCCTTCATCGTGCGGCTGCGCATTTTTCCGCGAATGAGAGGAATAGCGCAATATGTGCAGCGGTTATTGCATCCCTCAGCTATTTTCAGATACGCCATGCTGTCTCCGGTGGTGAGAAGTCTCTCGCCGCCGATAACTGACGCTTCCTTATCGTCAAAGCAGGTGAATTTCGGATAATTCTTCTTTCCGATGCCGTCTTCGACTGATTTTACCGCTTCAACTATTTTGTGAATGCTTCCGACACCGAGCAGGGCGTCAACCTCGGGCATTTCCTTAAGCACCTCATCCTTGTATCTTTCCGCAAGACATCCGGTTACTATAATACCCTTGAGCTTGTGATGCTTTTTAAGCCAGCCTATATCGATAATGTTGTCTATCGATTCCTTTTTCGCGCTTTCGATAAATGCGCATGTATTTACTATTACTATGTCGGCGTCGGTTTCCTCGGGCGTAATCTCATATCCCGCGTCGAGCAGATGCTTTAACATTATTTCCGTATCACATAGATTTTTCGAGCATCCGAGTGATACAAATCCTACTTTTGTTTTGGTTGCCATATGCAGCTCCGATATTTAAAATTAATTTTTATACGATTTTATTATACGTGTACATTTTATTATAACACAAAATCGTGCATAAAAACAGGCGACAATTAAAATTTAACGTCTGTCCGCACGATTTTTTACTTCTTTTATTATCTCCTCCGTGCTGAATCCGAGCCGCATCAGTGACTGTACCGCTTTACGGCGCTCCGCCGCCTGCATTGTATCTATATCGGGAAATTTTCTGTCGATATTGTATTTGAGAGCGTCATGCAGGACATCATCGTCAAGCTCACGTACGGCATCGTCTGCGTCCTCACGCGTAAAGCCGTGCGCGCATAGATACGATATGATTCTCATCCTGCCGTAATGCTTTGTTCTCACCAGCATTTCCGCCGTATCACGGCATGTGCTTTTGTCGCACAGATACCCTTTTCTCTCAAGCAGATTCACGGCATATTCCGCCGCTTCGGATGTAAATCCCTTGTTTTTCAGCTTATACAGAAGATTTTTTTTGCTTTTTCTGCCGATTGACAATATTCTCGCAGCCTCGTCAAGCGCGCCTGTTCTTTCTGCGGCGGCTTTCATTGTGTCGTACATTTCCTCGTCTATTTCGATTCCCTCGAGCAAATCAAACGGAAGCCGCGACACCTCACCCGCCGATAATATAAAGTCTTCCTCTCCCGAACCGTATTCGTCCGCGGCTGTGACCGTGACTCTTCCCGAAACGCCTCTGTCATCGATAACCGATTTAACGAACATTATTCGCCTCCGCATCGGTCAATCCGTAATCGGCATCAGCTTCGCCGATTACTCTTCCGTTCGACACGCAGTCGAACCTTACACGTGACAGTCTTTCCTTCGGGATAATATCGGGCTCGCATGAGGTTATGATAATCTGACGTTTTTCTCCTTCGTTGTCCGCGAGTATGTCGAGAATATATTTTCTTCTCTTCTCGTCAAGCTCGGAAAAAACATCGTCAAGCAGCATAACCGGATATTCTCCGCCGAGCTCGTACGCGATTTCCGCTTCTCCCAGCTTCAGCGCAAGCGCAGCGGAACGCTGCTGTCCCTGAGAGGCGTACATCTTGATTTCCCTGCCGTTTATCATAATCGATATGTCGTCCTTATGTATTCCCCAGAGAGTGGAACCGCACGCCTCTTCCCTCTCGATATTCGACAGCAGCTTATCGTAAAGTATATTCTGTATCTTTCCGCTGTCGGTATCGGACAGCGGAGCCGGTATGCCGTCGTACAATGCGTGAGATGTGTATCTGAGCTGCGGCACCTCCTCACCGGACGTCATATCCGAAAAATATCGTCCGACATTCCGCGCGAGCATTGATGTATAATCACTGCGGTACGCGCATACGATTCCGGCGGCTTCGGCCATTACCTCGGCGTAAACCTCCCATTCGGCGGATGATACGCTTTCCCCTGCCGCCGCGCGCTTGAGCAGCGCGTTTCTTTCATTGAGTGCCTTTGTGTATCGTCTGAGATATGTAAGGTAGCTCTCCGACAGCTGCGACAGTGCCACATCGAGAAATGTACGTCTCTCGAGCGGGCCGCCCGTGACAAGCGCAAGATCCCTCGGGCAGAACAGCACCGCGCGGAACATTCCGAGCATTTCCGCTGCGGACGACAGATTTACGGAATTTTTTCTGAGAATTTTTTTGCCGCTTTTCGGTATTACACAGTCAAGCACGGTATCGTTTTCGTATCCCGCGCGTCTGTATGTCAGTGACGCGGAGGCATAATCCGCTCCGAAGCGAATAAGCTCCGAATCACGTCCGCCCCTGAACGAGCGTCCGCGCGCAAAGTAATATATGCTCTCGAGTATGTTCGATTTCCCCTGAGCGTTAAGTCCCCAGAGTACATTGACTCCGTCCTCAAAGTCGGCGGATGTCATGGATATGTTTCTCCACGACACAAGTGAAACATTTTTTATGTACATTAAATTCCGACTTTACTCTTCGTCTTCGTCGATATCTATCAGCCTGATATCAAGAGCGGAATCGATGTCTTCTTCATCCATATCGTCCTCGATTTCGTCCTCACCTATTTCAAGCATATCGGTAGTTTGAGCCTTTTCCTTAATCTTAGCCTCAAGCTCTGCCGCAAGTGAAGGATCCGCGTCGATAGTTGCTCTTGCGTTGTCTCTTCCCTGACCTATTCTCGTGCCGTTGTATGAAATCCATGCGCCGCTCTTATCGAGTATTCCGAGATTTACGCCGAGCTCGACAATCTCACTGGATTTGGATATACCCGTACCGTAAAGAATATCGAATTCCGCGGTTTTGAACGGAGGAGCAACCTTATTCTTTACAACCTTGCATTTAACGCGGTTGCCGTAGATTTCGGTACCGTTTTTAAGGCTTTCGGATTTGCGTATTTCTATTCTGACAGATGCGTAGAATTTCAGTGCGCGTCCGCCTGTGGTTGTTTCGGGGTTTCCGTAAACAACTCCGACCTTTTCACGAAGCTGGTTGATGAAAATCACTATTGCGTTTGTTTTGGATATTGTTCCCGACAGCTTTCGAAGTGCCTGTGACATAAGTCTTGCCTGCAGTCCGACATGGGACGCTCCCATATCGCCGTCGATTTCCTGCTGCGGAACGAGAGCCGCCACGGAGTCGATAACTATTATGTCAACCGCACCCGAGCGAACGAGAGCATCGCATATCTCAAGTGCCTGCTCACCCGAATCGGGCTGTGATACCAAAAGATTATCGATATCCACTCCGAGATTTTTCGCGTATACGGGGTCGAGAGCGTGCTCCGCGTCGATAAACGCGGCCTGACCTCCCGTTTTCTGAACCTCCGCTATTGCATGAAGTGTAAGTGTGGTTTTACCGGATGATTCGGGACCGTATACCTCGATTATTCTGCCCCTCGGAAGTCCGCCGATACCGAGAGCCATATCAAGTGAAATAGAGCCTGTGGATACCGCAGACACATTCATTTTCGGGTTCTCACCCATTTTTATGATAGTACCTTTTCCGAAGCTTTTTTCTATCTGACTTATCGCGGTTTCAAGCGCCTTCTGCTTTTCCTCAGGGGTCTTATCGGAGTTATCAACCGTTGTTTTTTTCGCGTTGCTTTTAGCCATGTATTTTTCTCCGTTTCTCTGAACATATTTTCTGTATTGGTTTTATTATATACCAAACATACCTTTATATCAATAGGACTGATAAAATTTTAACAAAGTGTTCTTTGCGCACGATTGCAATACGATACGCTCTCTGATATAATGACAGTACATTATCAAACTGACAGGAACGGTACAACTATGGAAAAAATCGCAAGCTTCACTGTTGACCACCGTCTTCTCGAGCCGGGAATATATGTGTCCCGCAGAGACGGCGACATTACAACATACGACCTTCGCACCCGCAAACCGAATGCGGGATATT
>CAZWLL010000015.1:0-1673 GCA_964634795.1 uncultured Ruminococcus sp.
CACAGAAGACGGTTACACAACTTACACCTGCTCTGTCTGCGGTGACTCCTATACAGGTGACACCACTCCCGCAACAGGTCACAGCTATACTTCCGTTGTAACCGAACCTACCTGCACAGAAGACGGTTACACAACTTACACCTGCTCCGTTTGCGGTGACTCATACACAGACGACACCACTCCCGCAACAGGTCACAGCTACGAATGCACCGAAGACGGTGATGTTCTCGTTTATACCTGCACAATATGCGGCGACACATACAGTGAAGAAGCTATTCCCACTGTAAAGCTCAAGCTCAATGTCGGTGAGTCATATACCTTCACGGCAGACAATGCCGACATAACCGATGAAGCCGATTCAGATATCGCGTCTGTTTCAATTAAAACAAATGCAGGCGGATACAATGCTGTTTCTGAGCTCACAGACGATAAGTATCTCATTATCAACAATAACAGTGTACTTACAACAAGCTCAACGACATATTACAGCTCATGGGACGGTGCGGGAACTATTTACGGTCTCTCCGCAACAACATATTCGTCAACAGGCGATTTTGATGACTACCTCTGGACAATTACTGAGGTTGACGGCGGATATACAATCACAAGTGCCGACGGACTTTATCTCACTCTCGTGACATCAAATGTTTCGTCCAACCTTACTCTCTCGGAAGACGAGCAAATCGTAAGCATTACAGACCTCGGTAATCAGTTCGCAATCAGCTACGGCAGCATGTACCTCGACAAATATACATCCTACTTTGTAGCATCATATCCCGGAGTTGTAAATGAAAACGAAAAATGGGATCTTTACAAAGCAGAAGACGCAAGCTATGAAATAACCATCACAGCTGTATCTGACGGAACAACATCCGCTGTTATAAACGGAACAAAATATGTTGTTGACGTTCATGAACATGACTATGTTTCCGAGATTACAACAGAAGCTACCTGCACCGATGACGGAGTTATTACTTACACATGCTCCGGCTGCGGTGACTCATACACAGAGGCTATTAAAGCCGCAGGCCACGATTACTCCTGCACTGAAGAAGACGGCTATTATGTTTACACCTGCTCCGTATGCGGTGACAGCTACAGCGAAGAAATCTCCACAGTATCCTATGAATATGTATCATCCATTTCTTCGGGCAACAATTATGTTATAACCGTATATTCAAACGGAAGTTATTATGCACTTACCCACAACGGAACAACACTCGGTGTTGCTGCCGTTGAAGTAAGCGACAATGAAATAACCTCTGAGGTAACCGAAGATATGCTCTGGAATTATTCGAACAACAGACTCAGCTTCGTATATAATTCAACAACATATTATATCGGCAAGTCGTGGTCATCGAATATCACAATAAGCACAAACGGCTCCTCGGTTTCATACTCAAGCAATCGTCTGAGAATAAGCAACTATTACCTCGTATACTCAGGCAATTCACTTTACACAAGCAGACGCAGCTCTTCATCCTGCTATATTTACGCAGAGATAAATAACTGATTTTCGTCTGAACAGTGAGTGGGAATAAACTTCAGCCGAATAGGTAAGTCAACCGTCCCACTCTCGAGAATTTTCATGACTGAAAATTCTCCGCTCTTTTGGCTTAACAGTGAGTGGGAATAAACTTCAGCCGAATAGGTAAGTCAACCGTCCCACTCTC
>CAZWLL010000015.1:1773-5047 GCA_964634795.1 uncultured Ruminococcus sp.
ACTCTCGAGAATTTTCATGACTGAAAATTCTCCGCTCTTTTGGCTTAACAGTGAGGGAGAACAGTGACACTTTCGTGTAACACTCACTTAACGTAAAACTAATAATCCCCACAGCGGTACTTGAATTACATATTCAAGTTCATGCTGTGGGGATTGTTTTATATTCAGTTAGATACTTACAGTTTTGCTTGATTTACGCTGCACATACCGCTGTAAATACCGCCTTTTCTTATAAGCTCTTCATGTATACCCTTCTCCGCGATTTTTCCGTCACGAAGAACTATAATGTCATCCGCTTTCATTATTGTCGTAAGTCTGTGTGCAATTACAATCAGCGTATGATTTCCCGAAAGATTCTCGATAGCCTTTTGAATCTGTGCCTCGGTTTCATTATCAACTGCGGATGTTGCCTCATCAAGCACAAGTATCGGTGTTTTGCGAAGGACAGCACGTGCTATTGCGATTCTCTGCTTCTGTCCGCCCGAGAGTCTTACTCCGCGCTCGCCTATTTTCGTCATATATCCGTCGGGCATTTCACGTATGAACTCATCCGCGCACGCTATTTTCGTGGCGGCATAAACCTCATCCTCAGTGGCTTCTTCGACACCGTATGCGATATTATCGTATACAGTTCCGTTAAAGAGAAATACATCCTGCAAAACTATCGAGATGTTCTGTCTAAGCGAGGCAAGTGTAGAATGATGTATATCATAACCGTCAATTGTTATTTTACCCGACTGCGGATCATAGAATCTCTCGAGAAGCGATACTATAGTCGTTTTGCCTACTCCGGTAGCGCCAACAATAGCAAGCATCTTTCCGGGTTTTACGTCAAATGATATATCATCGAGGACCTTGTTTTCATTGTTGTAACCGAAAACAACATTCTCAAAACGAACCTCACCTGCGCCTACGGGAATATTCTTCGCATCGCTGTCCTCCTTGATTTCGCTTTCGGTATCAAGAAGCTCAAGAACACGGTTTCCGCACGCTCTCGACACCTGAATATCCTCTGCAAGACGGGCAAGAGCGGACAAAGGACTGTAAAACAGTGAAAGATACATGAAAAATCCGACAATATCGGCTGTGGACATATTTCCGCGCATAACCAAATATCCGCCTGCGCCCATTACGATAACGGTGCCGATTGAAGTCATAAATTCCACGGCGGGATGGTACATCGCATTGTAAAAATTAGCGCGAATATTTACGAATGAATAGTGTTTGCAATAGTCCTTCATTCCGCGTGATTCTCTGCCTTCTTTTCCGAAAGCCTGTATTTCCTTCATTCCCGAAAGATTATCCTGTGTACGTCCGTTTAAACCTGCGAGAACCTCCTGATTGATTTTAAACAGCGGGGCAACCTTTGTTGTGAATAAACGCGACAAAAACAATATAAACGGAACGGGAATGAGCGTATACAAAGTAAGCAGAGGATTAATACGTGATATCATTACGGCAACACCGAGGACAACAATAACGTTTGTCGCCATATCGGGAAGTGAATGCGCAATCAGCACTTCAAGCTGGCGTGTATCATTAATCATGCGTGACATTATTTCACCCGTTTGTTTATCGGAATAATACCGCATCGAAAGAGTCTGCAGCTTATCATAACAAAGAGATGTCAGATAACCTACAAAATTCCATGCCGCAACATGTGATTTCCACATGGAGATGAAGCGGCAAAACGCACGCAGTAGATATGCACCGACAAGCACAGCGCAATATTTCAATAAAATAGATACGCTTAAACTCTCGGGGGTACTCATCAGAGAGGTCAATTCACGTATAGCCTCGGGTGTAACAAGAGAAAGAAGTGACGCCGCGAGAAGAGCGACAACAGTAAGAATAAGTTCTCCCCACCACGGTTTGGCCATCTTAAGCATTCGTTTAACCATAAAAAAATCCTGCCTTTATCAAACAAATGTAATTATGAAAGATTGTATCATAATTTTTAATAAATGGCAAGGATTTTTAAAATTTTATCTATATGTTTTAGCTAAGCCGCCTTCAGCCGTTTCACGGTATCTGGAATTTAAATCTTTTCCGGTTTCATACATGGTCCGAACAACCATGTCGAATGAAATTTTTCGTGTTTCCGACAGGAAATTCGCAAGGCTGAGTGCGTTTATAGCTCTCATCGCCGCTACGGCGTTTCTCTCAATGCACGGTATTTGAACAAGTCCGCATATCGGGTCGCACGTAAGTCCGAGATGATGTTCAAGTGCTACCTCAGCCGCATACTCTATTTGTCCGATTCCCATTTCGTGCATTTCGCAAAGCGCCGCCGCAGCCATAGAGCATGCGGTTCCTATCTCAGCCTGACATCCGCATTCCGCCCCCGATATCGAAGCATTGGCTTTGACTATGTTGCCGATAAGTCCGGCTACCGCAAGAGCGCGTATAATGTGTTTGTCATCAAACCCCTTCTGCTCACTCATATATCTCAGAACCGATGGAAGAACCGCACATGCTCCGCATGTCGGAGCGGTAACAATGGTTCCGCAGTCGGCATTTTGTTCACTTGCGGCAAATGCATACGAGCATACAATTCGGTTTTCACGAGTGCTGGAGGATTCGTCAATGTGCCTTTGATTATAAAGATACTGCGCTTTTCTCTCGACGTTTAAGCCTCCGGGAAGTGTTCCGCGTTTCGTAAGACCCTCATCAATCGAACGCATCATTACAAGCCATACATTGGCAAGATAGTCATATATGCCATCTCCCTCATGCTCGAAAACATAATCCGACAGTCGAATGTTGCGATTGAGACAGATTTCCGCTATTTCATTATATGTGCTTTCATTGTAAATCTCTTCGGATGCATCCTGTTCTCTTCCCTCTATAACTATGTCTCCGCCGCCGACAGACATTACCCTTTCATGCGCCGTTTCTTTTCCGTCTGCGTCATACGCGAAAATATCCATTGTATTCTCATGCGGCAGTTTTACACTGTGGTCACAGTTCCACTCAATGTCACAATGTATGGGAGCAAAGCCTTCGATAATCGCTCTGTCAGTACAGTGACCTTTTCCTGTCTCCGCAAGTGAACCGTAAAGTATAACCTTATATGACGCTACATCGGGATTTTCTGCCTTAAACAGCTTCACAGCCTTTTCGGGCCCCATTGTGTGAGAGCTTGACGGACCTCGTCCTATCTTGTAGACTTCTTTTATAGATTTCATTATCTTCCTCTTTATATTTTAATCGGCTATAAATTTATTTGATAACCCGTATAATGCACAACAGGGCAACACTTATGCTGCCCTGC
>CAZWLL010000015.1:5147-8455 GCA_964634795.1 uncultured Ruminococcus sp.
GCTTGCCGTAGGCAATTTACGAAACTCTTCAGAGTTTCACATCTCCGACATTTGTAAAAGTGCAAGTTTGAGAGTGGGGTGGTTGTCTTCACTACTTAACTAAAGTGCATCCGCCCTAACTGCTCGGCTTAAAGAACGGAGAATTTCCAGTCATGGAAATTCTCGAGGAGGCGGTGGTTGTCTTCACTACTTAACTAAAATGCATCCGCCGACACCACTCACTCTTTAACCTAACCAATGGAACTTGCACGTTTGCCATAGGCAATTTACAAACATCTACGATGTTTGTAAAAGTGCAAGTTTGAGAGTGGGGTGTATCACTTACTACTCAGCTGAAGTATATCCCCGCTCAGTTTTCGTATCCTTCCTTGCGGAGACGCTCGTGAAGTTCCTTGGTTTTCTTTTTGTTTCTGAGAGCCGGACCGAATATTCCCGCCGCAACACCTACGGCAAGTACCACAAGAAGAACATAATCTACCCATCCGGGAACACTGTCACCGAATATCGCACTGTTTCTGTGCTTCGGTGCGGTTGACTTTGCCGAGAACGAATTCTCTCCGTTATATTCCTCGCTTAGATATTCCATCGTAAGGTTTTTAGATACAAGCGCAGTTGAGGACGCGTCAATACTTATGTTGATTCCATCTACTACAAGCTCATGTGATGTTTCAATCGGAGCATTCGCTTCAATCGAACCGCCGAGAAGATTAACACATCTGCCTAATATCGCACGTGAGTCCGTACCGTTCATGTTAATCTTCATCGAGTTTCCGACAAACGAAAAGTCTGATGCATCACTGTAAATACCGTACGTTCCCGCGGTTATTTCATATTTTCCACCGATAAGACGTATTTTCTGAGTGTTGTCCTGGGAAATCAAATATAATCCTATTTCTCCCGCCTCGATTGTCAGAGTACCCGATCCTTTGAATATTACGGTTCCCGCACATGATATACCGTATTTAGCCGCTTTGATGTAGTTGTTTCCTTCAAGCACTACCGTACAGTTTTTCGGAAGACGCAAACCGTAATCGTCCTCGGTGTCTATATTCAGACCGTTCAGGGTAAGAGTATCATATCTGTTCTGCCAGTTGTAACCGGCGCCGACTTGGTTTTTATTAGCCGTTGCAATATTAACTGTTGATGTCAGTACGTCACCCGCGTATGTTTTTGTCGGAACAACAATTACGCAGAGCGATAATGTCAGACATATAATCAGTGCCGATGAAACAAGCCTGCGCCATGAAATTTTCATTGGTTATAACTCCTCTTTATTAGTAATTATAGTTAAATACTTTGTTTATTTTACCACATAACATCGTAGAAATCAATAGTTGTTATAAACTACCGCGGATTTTTCAGACTGTTTATGGATAAACGTCACTTTTTCTTCACATTTGTTTTGTCAAGCAAATAAGAGCGATATTCCACTGCGCTGACCGCGCGGAATATCAGCGCTTCTCCGAGCGTGAAAAGTCTTAAGTATACCGCGCTGTCAACTGTGCTGTTGTTTATTACAACCGAGTAAAAACCGCCGATTATCATAATAAAGGCGGGAGCAAATACGGATGATATCTGCCTAATCGCATAACTGAATCCGAAACGCAGCTTCTTATCAATCCACGCCATAAAAGCGGGAACAAATATTGCGAGAATAAGCACCGCGAACACCGGTAAATCTATTGCAAAAAATACCGTAAGCATGTCACGAAGCCAGTCTGCAAACTCCTCATCCGCACCGGATAAAGAGTTAAACATAAGTACCAGCGATACAGCAGCAAGTATCACTCCGCACACGGCAAATGTCGAATCAATGAGACAGAATCCACGTACCCGGTCTCTATACTTACTGCGCAAAATACCGATTGCAATAAAAGAAACGCACAAAACAGCCGCGACTGCAATATAAGCATTCATTCTACAATTATTTCCTCAATCGAACGCTTCGGAACAAAATGAAGACCTGCTTTATCTCTGAAATACGCGGTGTCCCCTGTTTTCGGCAAATCGCATATAAATACCGTCTCATCCGGTATTCCGAGAGCTATAAGCAAAACAGGCTTGAATTTTTTCGGGATAAGCAAGGTTTTCGATAGCTCGTTTCTGTCAAACGCGCCTATCATGCATCCACCGAATCCCAGCTCACATGCCTGAAGCAATATTGTCTGAGCCGCTATTCCCACATCTATGCCGACTGCGTCGGGATTTTCACATATTGATGTGTCGCATAATATCGCTATAAATGCCGTCGGATGATGATTGTCAGGCGGAAGCTTAATATCCTTAAGCAGTCCTGCCCAGTGAGTCAATGACAGCACATCCTCAACCTCGTCCTGTTCATATACAAGTCTGTATTTCAGCGGCTGACGATTCACAGCGCTCGGACAAAGTCTCGCTGTTTCGATAAGGTCGCGAAGATTCTCTTTGCCTATTTTTTTAGATTCATCAAAGCTGCGGTAGCTTCGTGATTCCGAAACTATATCTCTAATCATATGTTTCACCTTTAATTTATGATTATATTTATTAGCTGCATTTACCAATTTGTAAGATTATATAACGGAGAATTTCCGAAGGAAATTCTCCGGGAGGCGGTGGTTGTCTCTCCTATTAAAATGAAGTGTATCCGCCGACATCAGGCCTCGATTCCCTGCGGAACGGAATATTTTACTCCGTTTTTGTCTGCTTCTATTTCAATATTGCCGTACGGTGTCGGAACAGCGCCTTTTATCCATTCGAGTCCGCTGAGCTGAGGTGAAATTTTCACCTTCTTGTAACCCGGTTCAACGGGAGTTACTCCGAGCACATTTTCGGCTATATACGGTGCGGGACCGGATGCCCAACCGTGGCATAAGCTGTGGCGCAGTCCTTTATAACAGAACGCTCCGAAGTCACCGTGAATATCATTCTTTCCTTCGGGAACAGGTTCATCAATCGGTGCGGAGTTCTCCATCCAGTCAACGTTAAAGTCTTCCCAGAACGTTGTCGCACCCATTTTAAGCATGCCGCCCCAATAATCACGCATAATATTCATGGCACCGTCGAATTCACCTGCTTTTGCAGCGGCGGTAAGTGTGTAATAACCGAGGAATGTAGAAAGTCCTTCCGCTCCACCGACTGAAATGCAGTTATCGTATGCCTCTTTCGGATCTGCCAAGCCTCCCATAACCATGAGTGCCGCAGGCTGCTTCCACTTGCCGGGGTTAGGCTTATGCGCAAGCATTCTTTCGGCGGTATGGTAGCAGTTCCATGCTGTTTCTCCGTCGCCGAGAGTTTTTAATATATCCCCTGCGGAAATCAGCGCGTATCTT
>CAZWLL010000015.1:8465-46661 GCA_964634795.1 uncultured Ruminococcus sp.
CAAGCCCTGAACACCGCAATGCTTTGCATCTTCAAAATCATTGGTAGGCCAGTCGAAGAATCGTCTTCCGGGGAGATTTTCACTTCCCTCTTCGTTTACGAAGTTTATATAGCGCGGAATGAGCTCCTTAATGTATTCCTTTTGCGAAGCAAGATACTCGTAGTTGCCTGTTCCCATATACCATTCATGCTGGCAAAGCAGCCACCACAGGCTGTATTCGGGAATTCCGTTCATGTAATCACTCGGCGGAGTAATCGATCTCACAAAATCAAGTGATTTCGGCACCACATCGTTTGCTCCGAATACCGAAAGTATAGCCGCAACCTCTGTGTTCATGTCGCCTGCCCACACAAGTCTGTCGCGCTTAATTCCGTCCCAAAGATATCTCTGCATGTTTAGATGAACTGTGTATGCCGCGGTATCGTAAATCTTTGTAACAAGCGGATCACTGCACTCAAAATAGCCTTTGTATTCGATGTCACGGAATACCATAACAGCGCAAATCGAACGAATCTCGGCAAAAACGTCGGGAGTCAACAGCTCTACATACGCAAAGCGGAATCCGCTTTCGTTTGTTTCGTTGGAGCTCCACGGTCCGGATGTCATAATCATATCTCTCTGAGCATGGTCGTTTGTTGCGTTCTTTACTCCGATGTCAGATAATGCCTCTGATACACTCTCACCCAGTCTTATTTTAAATTGAGCGGATGCCGCATTGATACTCCATATCGAAAGATTTACGGTTCCGTGAAGCTCACGTCCGAAATCCACAAGGACCGCTGCATGTGTATCACTTCCGCGATTGTCGAGCACGCATTGATCGTGGTAACGGTAAATAGCAACCTGAACCGGCTTGTATTCGGTAAGATAATTTTCTCCGTTAACATTACCATTCTTCAGCACTACTCTTGTCGGAAACAGCGTTTTACGGGTTCTTTCGTCATCAATACCGTAAACGCCGAATTTATCTTGAAATTTCATATTCAATCCTCTCACGAAATTTAATATTAAATTCAGTATACCATAATTTAAAAGAATATTCAATATTGTTTTATTTAAGAAGTTGACAAAGATGTCTTGCGGGAGTATCATTAAATACGAAAAACAAGCTTACACTAAGGAGATATATAATGGAACTTATAGAAAGATTCTTGAAATATGTATCAGTCCCGACATCGAGCGATGATAAATCCTCCTCTGTTCCGACATCGGATAAGGAATTTGCCCTTGCTCGAATTCTTGTCGATGACATGAAGAAAATCGGTATTTCGGACGCATATGTAAACGACAAGTGTTATGTGTACGGACATATTCCGCCGTCAAATGGCTGTGAAAACAAGCCGAAAATCGGATTCATCTCGCATATAGATACTTCCCCTGACTTTGCTGACTCTCCCGTCAATCCGCAGATTATCGAAAACTACGACGGCTGTGACGTTGTGCTCGGAAATTCGGGAAGAATTCTCGAGGTCAGTGCGTTCCCGCATTTAAAAAATCTTAAGGGAAGAACACTTATAACCACCGACGGAAATACGCTTCTCGGAGCCGACGATAAATCGGGAGTTTCCGAGATACTTTACGCCGTGGAAAATATAATTAAAAATGATATTCCTCACGGACAGATTTCAATAGCTTTTACACCCGATGAGGAATGCGGAACCTCTGCGGACAATTTTGACCTTTCCGCATTCGACGCGGAGCTTGCGTACACTGTAGACGGCGGAAGCGAAGGTGAAGCGGTATACGAAAACTTCAACGCATGCTCTGCTTCATTCGAAATCAAAGGCTTCAATATTCATCCCGGAGAAGCAAAAAACCGTATGATAAATGCATCCCTTGTCGCTATGGAAATAAACTCACTGCTTCCCGGAAGTGAAACTCCGCGCAATACGGAAGGATATGAAGGCTTCTTCCATCTCTGCGAAATGAGCGGTAATGTCGAGCATGCCGAACTGTATTATATAGTAAGAGACCACAGTGCACAGCATTTTGACGCCCGCAAGGAAACTCTCCTTCATATAGAAAAATATATAAACGAGAAATACGGAGAGGGTACAGCCACACTTACCATCCGCGATTCCTACAGAAACATGGAAGAAATTATCAAGGAACGCTTTGAAGTAGTCGAAATCGCCAACCGCGCAATAGAGCTTGCCGGACTTGAACCTGACCACAATCCCATCAGAGGCGGTACGGACGGAGCAAGATTATCGTTCATGGGACTTCCCACTCCGAATCTCGGAACAGGCGGATATGCGTTCCACGGTCCATACGAGCACATTACGGCGGAGGGCATGGAAAAATCAGCTGAAATAATCGAAAATATTATTAAGCTATGGGCTGAATAAACCAATAAAATTATTCCTCTGCACATAATATTAATCGGACATGCGGCAGGCACGAATCACTCGGCTGCCGCATTGTTTTGTGTATTCAATATCGCTTGACTGATTTTCGTATTGACTAATTCAAATTAATGTGCTGCTGTAAAACCAAATAAAAACTCGGATACAAAAAGATTGACACGGCAGTGACGAATTGATATAATTACAATGTATAATAATGTAGATTATTATACTATATTGTTTTAACGAAAGGATTATTTTGTCATGGAAAATAAGGAACTCACACCTATGGAGAAAATGACATCGGAAAAGCTGTATGCATGCACCGATGAAGAAATGTGTAAAAAACAGACTGAATGTCTTGAACTTCAGTATGATTATAACGCGACAAGACCGTCGGAAGGTCAGAAAAGACAAGAGCTTCTAAAGAAAATGTTTGCCGAACTCGGTGAAGGCTGTTATATCGAGCCTCCGCTTCATGCGAATTGGGGCGGACATCATGTTCACCTCGGTGCACATGTATATGTGAACTTTAATCTTACTCTTGTCGACGACTCCCACATCTATATCGGCGAATACACAATGATCGGCCCGAACGTAACGATTGCGACGGCAGGTCATCCTATTGCTCCCGAATACAGAGAAAAGGTTTTCCAGTTCAACATTCCCGTACATATCGGACGCAATTGCTGGATAGGCTCGGGTGTTGTTATTCTTCCCGGTGTTACAATCGGCGACAATACAGTCATCGGAGCGGGAAGCATTGTCACAAAGGATATCCCCGCAAATGTCGTAGCTGTAGGCAATCCGTGTCATGTACTGCGTGAAATAAACGAACACGACAGACAGTTCTATTATAAGGATATGCGTATTACGGAAGAAGACAGAAAGCTGATGGAATCTCTCTGATTTGTCACCAAATACGAATTGTTCGGTAAGTCTTGCGAAATCTGCTTAAGAAATATATAAATGCACGGAGGAAATATAATTGAACTTAGTCCATTTGAAATATGCAGTTGAAGTTGCGCGCTGCGGTTCTATAAATAAAGCAGCCGATAATCTATATATGGGTCAGCCTAATCTCAGCCGTGCTATTAAAGAACTTGAGACCTCTCTGGGTATATCGATTTTCCAACGTTCCTCAAAAGGTATGGTTCTTACACCCGAGGGAGAACGCTTTATAACTTATGCTCAGAAAATACTCAAACAGGTAGACGAAATCGAAGAGCTTTACAAATCCGAAAACAGCACAAAACAGCGCTTTTCGATTTCAGTCCCCAGAGCAAGTTATATTTCTTACGCGTTCTCTAAATTCACAAACCATATACGCTCTGATTCGCCGGCTGAAATTTTTTATAAAGAAACAAACTCGATGAGAGTAATAAACAATATTCTTAAAGAGGATTACAGGCTCGGCATAATACGTTACTCCGAACATTTCGATAAGTATTTCCGCAATATGCTCGAGGAAAAAGGCTTTGCATATGAAACCGTAACCGAATTTTCATATATATTACTGATGAGCTGCGAGCACAAGCTGGCTCTCAAATCGAAAATACTTTATTCCGACCTTAAGGATTATATCGAGATAGCACATGCCGATCCGTATGTTCCCTCTCTTCCGTTTTATGAAGTAAAAAAGGAAGAGCTTCCCGATGATATAAACAAGCGTATATTTATATTCGAACGTGCCAGTCAGTTTGAGCTTCTTTCCTCAAACACCCGTACATTCATGTGGGTATCCCCCCTACCCTATGATATGATAGAAAGATACGATCTCGTTCAGCGCATGTGCGAAGACAACACAAAAGTATACAAGGACGTACTTATTTACAAAAAAGACTACAAGTTAACGAATCTTGATCAAAAGTTTATCGATGAACTTATAGCTGCAAAAGACAGATTTGTCAAGCGCGACACGGAGTAATATCTTTTTTGATATAACTCTATGTCAAACATAGTATTGTACGAAAAATCGATATATGTTATAATACTTTAGATTGATAAAAACTGATCTTCATTTTTAAAAACTTATATTTATTTAATTATAAAGAGGAGAATTATCATGAAAATCACAGTTTGCATCGGAAGCTCATGTCATCTTAAAGGCTCCCGCTATGTTGTAGAATCCTTACAGAAGCTTATCGCGGACAACAATCTTGACGGCAAGGTAGAACTTGCGGGAACATTCTGCATGGGAAGATGCAAGGAAGGTGTTTGCGTAACAGTAGACGATACATTCTACTCGGTATCTCCCGATACAGTAGATGATTTCTTCAAGAACGAAGTCCTCGCAAAACTCTAATTTTATAAAATTCGGAACGGTATATTATTATGGTTATTGAAATATGTGTCGGAAGCTCATGTTATCTTAAAGGCTCTCAGGAAATAATAGAACTCATGCAGAAAGCCATAGCCGATAATAAGCTGGAAGCCGATGTTACTCTCGCCGGAAGCTTTTGCACCGGCAAATGCAATCGTATCGGAGTAACGATAACGGTTGATGATGAAATTTTCACAGGAATCACAAAGGAAAACTTCAAGGAATTCTTTGAGAAAAATATTCTTGCAAAACTAAAGTAATCCAAAGAAAGGATGATTTGGGGTGGCAAATTATCTTACATTGAAAAAATCCAACTGCAAGAACTGCTATAAGTGTATCAGACACTGTCCCGTAAAATCGATTCGATTCTCGGGAAACCAGGCACATATTATAGGAAACGAGTGTATTCTTTGCGGACAATGCTTTGTAGTCTGTCCGCAGGACGCAAAAGAAATCGTAGACGAAACCGAAAAAGTAAAGGTACTGATTCAATCCGGCAGCCCTGTTTATGTCAGCCTTGCACCGTCGTTTATCGCTAATTATGACGGAGTAGGCATAGAAGCAATGCGCAGCGCACTATGTAAGCTGGGGTTTGCCGACGTGGAAGAAACCGCTATCGGTGCCACGATAGTAAAAACGGAATATGAACGTTTGCTTCATGAGGAACAGAGAGATATTCTTATTTCCTCATGCTGTCATTCGGTAAACCTCCTTATTCAAAAATATTTTCCGAAAGAGCTTCAGTATTTGGCTGATGTTCTCTCTCCTATGCAGGCTCACTGCCGCGATATTAAAAACAGAATACCCGATGCAAAAACGGTATTTATCGGCCCTTGCGTTGCGAAAAAAGATGAAGCAGACTACTACGAAGGAATCGTAGACGCTGTTCTTACATTCGAAGAGCTTACAAAGTGGTTCGAAGCCGAACATATTGTGCTTGAGAAAAAATGTGATTCAAACGACGAAAGCCGCGCGAGATTTTTCCCGACAACAGGCGGTGTACTGAAAACCATGGCTCAGAATGAACCCGGTTACACATACATGGCTGTAGACGGAGTGGAAAACTGCATTGCCGCACTGAAGGATATCGAAAGCGGAGATCTTCACAAGTGCTTCATTGAAATGTCCGCATGTGTAGGCAGCTGTATAGGCGGTCCCGTTATGGAAAAATATCACCGTTCTCCTGTTAAAGACTATATTGCGGTATCAAGCTATGCCGGAAAACATGACTTCTCTGTAAGCCAGCCGGACGATGTTCAGCTGAGAAAAACATTTACATATATCGAGCGTCATTCTCAGATGCCTACCGAGGATGAAATTCGCGATATTCTTCGTCAGATGGGTAAGATGAAGCCGTCAGATGAACTCAACTGCGGTTCATGCGGATATAACACATGTCGTGAGAAAGCAATAGCCATATTCCAGAACAAAGCCGAAATCTCCATGTGTCTTCCTTATCTTAAGGATAAAGCCGAGAGCTTCTCAGACAGTATTGTCAACAATACGCCGAACGGCATAATTGTTCTTAACGAAAAGCTTGAGGTTCAACAAATCAATACAGCCGCACGCAAAATCATGAATATTCGCTCGGCATCCGATGTTCTCGGTGACCTTGTCGTACGTATTCTCGATCCCAAGGTATTCCTTGAGGTACTCAACACCGGACGCGATGTTCGCAATCAACGTGTTTATCTTGCGGAATACGGTAAATACATAGAACAGACAGTCATTTACGATAAAGAATACCGTTTGCTTATCTGCATCATGCGTGATGTAACAGATGAAGAAAACGAACGTGAAAAGAAAGAAAATATCAGCCGTCAGACAGTGGAAATCGCCGACAAGGTAGTTGACAAGCAAATGAGAATTGTACAGGAAATCGCCTCACTGCTCGGCGAAACCGCTGCGGAAACAAAAATTGCTCTTACTAAACTGAAGGAGTCGATTTCAGATGAATGATCTGTGTGCCGATATCGGATATAAAAGCATAAATCATTACGGTGAGCAGCTCTGCGGGGACCATGTAGACATAATCGAGCAAAACGAATCTTCTACGGTCATCGTGCTTGCAGACGGTTTGGGAAGCGGAGTTAAGGCAAGTATTCTCTCTACTCTCACATCAAAGATAATCTCAACTATGATGGCCGAGGGACTTTCACTTGAAGACTGTGTTGAAACCATAGCGGCAACTCTCCCCGTTTGCTCCGTAAGAGGCGTGGCTTATTCCACATTTACTATTATTCATATTATTGACAATTCCTACGCTGAGCTTATTCAATATGATAACCCCCAAATTATACTGATAAGAAACTGCAAAAATTACGATTACCCCATGACCGAAATGAGCATCGGCGGCAAAAAGATATATAAGTCTCAGATTAAGCTTAACGAAAATGATATATTCATCGCAATGAGTGACGGATGTCCGCATGCGGGCATAGGACTTGCTTACAACTTCGGTTGGAAAAGAGAAGACATAACTTCATTTATGGAATCAATTGCGCATGTCGGATACACCGCAAAGACACTTTCAACCATTCTTGTAGACGAGTGCAACAAGTTATATGATAATAAGCCGGGTGACGACGCTACGGCGTGCATCGTGCGTATACGCAAAAGAGTTCCGATGAACATGCTTTTCGGTCCTCCCCGCAACCGTGATGACTGCGACAGAATGATGTCATTGTTCTTCTCGAAAGAAGGAAAACACATAGTCTGCGGCGGTACAACCTCATCTATCGCGGCCAAATATCTCGGCAAAGAGCTTAAAACAAGTCTTAATTTCGAAAGAAGCGATATTCCCCCGATTGCCGAAATAGAAGGTGTCGACCTTGTTACCGAAGGCGTTATCACTGTAAACAGAGTTGTGGAGTATGCAAAGGATTATCTCAGAGACAACGAAAGCTACGAACAATGGGGATATAAGCGAGACGGTGCGTCACTGATTTCGCGTATGCTGTTCGAAGAAGCAACGGACATTAATTTCTTTGTAGGTCGAGCAGTCAACCCAGCTCACCAAAACCCTGATCTTCCTATTAACTTCAATATCAAGATGAATCTTGTTGAAGAACTTTCCGAATGTCTTAAGAAGATGGGCAAACGTATAAAAGTTATTTATTTCTAAGTAAGAGGTTAATAATAGATGAGAAAATTCGACACTAAAGTACAACACTTGAAATATAAGGTTCTTCGCGAAGTTGCACGTCAGGCATGGAATGATACCCTTCTAGAAAATTTGCTCAATATTCCGAAGATTATCGTTCCCGGGAACACTCCGACAATGAGATGCTGCGTATACAAGGAAAGAGCTATACTCGGCGAGAGAGTTAAGCTGGCTATGGGCGGTGACAAAACCAATCCGAATGTTATTGAGGTTATCGATATTGCCTGCGATGAATGTCCTGTCGGCGGATATGAGGTTACAAACGCATGCCGCGGATGTCTTGCTCACCGCTGTGAGGATGTATGTAAGAGAGGCGCTATCTCATTCGATGAAAACCATGTTGCCCACATAGACAAAACAAAATGTGTCGAATGCGGAGCATGTGCAAAAGTATGCCCGTACACTGCTATAGTAAGCCGTAAGCGCCCATGTCAAAACGCATGCAAGGTCAAGGCTATCTCAATGAATGAAAATAAAGCCGCTGCTATTGACAACAATAAGTGCATATCGTGCGGTGCCTGCGTATATCAATGTCCGTTCGGCGCAATCATGGATAAGTCGTTTATTATCGATGCTATCGAATTGCTTAAGAACCGTGAAGGTAATAATAAGGTGTATGCTATTGTCGCTCCGTCTATTTCGAGCCAGTTCACATATGCAAAACTCGGTCAGGTTATTACAGGCATGAAGAAGCTCGGATTCCATACAGTAATCGAAGCCGCGCTCGGTGCGGATATGGTCGCTCAGGCGGAATCAAAAGAGCTTGCCGAAAAAGGATTCCTGACAAGCTCATGCTGTCCTGCATTCGTTTCATATGTAAAGAAAAACTTTCCCACCCTTGTTCCGTTCATATCGCATAATCTCTCACCCATGGGAGCTATTTCAAAATACATTAAGGAAACGGAAGAAAACGCCAAAGTCATTTTCATAGGCCCGTGTACCGCAAAAAAAGCCGAAGCACAGCTTGATTCCGTAAAACCTTATGTTGATGTTGTATTGACATTTGAAGAGCTGCAGGCTCTGCTCGACAGCCGTGATATCGATATTACCACACTCGAAGAGGACGTGCTTGATAATGCATCGTATTACGGAAGAATATTCGCGCGTTCCGGCGGACTTTCGGATGCTGTCACAGAAGGCTTAAAGGAGCAGGGACTTGATGACAACTTTAAGCTTAACGCTTGTGTATGTGACGGTATCGAGGCTTGCCGTGTAGCTCTTCTCAAAAAGAGCAAAAATCTTCTTGACGCAAACTTCATAGAAGGTATGGCATGTTTGGGCGGATGTATCGGCGGCGCGGGATGTCTCACTCACGGTGAAAAGAGCAAAACCGATGTTGACAAATACGGCATGCTCGCACATGAAAAAACTATTACCGAAGCCGTATCCGTTCTTCAGAAGAAATAACTCAAAGAAAACATTTGACTGACAATTAAATACCGTGATGGTTAATTTATGCTTTTTCCGATTATTGACTTATATAAAGCCATTAGTATGAAAAACAATATTAAAATCACGGTATTTTTGATTATAAAAAAATTAAAAGAAATAGGAGATTCGAAATGAGTAAGATTACAGCTCCCGTATTTGTCGACCCTATTTATAACGGACCGGCAGATCCAATGGTTATTAAAAATGTTCAGAACGGCAAGCTTTATATGTTCTACACTCAACGAAGAGCAAGCACTGCCACAGAAGGAAGTGTTGCGTACTGCTACGGTTCAAAAATCGGAGTAGCCGAAGCGTATGATGACTGCTCATATTGGTACTACCGCGGTGCACTTGATTTGGAATTCGAATTCGGAGACAACACCTTCTGGGCTCCCGAAATCGTTTGGGACGAAAAAACATCACTGTACCATATGTTTGTTACATACATTCGCGGAATTCACAGTCACTGGGCAGGGGATGCGTCTATACACCACTATACATCTGAAGATTTGTTCAGCTGGAAGCACATAGGAAAGCTCGAAGTCGGCTCAAAACGTATTATCGACCCGTGTCTATTCCTTCTTCCGAACGGAGTATGGCGCATGTGGTACAAGGATGAGCGCAGCGGATCTCACACATTCTATGCTGACAGCAGCGATCTTTATAATTGGAATGATATAGGTCAGACAACATTCGACAGTGCGCAGGAAGGCCCGAATGTATTCGAGTTCGGCGGAAAATACTGGCTTATCGCAGATGAATGGAGAGGACTCGGTGTGTATGTTTCCGATGACCTCACAAATTTCACTCGTCAGGATGGTGCGAATTTGCTGTGTGATGAGAGCAGGAGACCTTTTGACGGCGCAATAGGACGTCACGCAGACGTGCTGTGCTGCGGAGACAGAGCGTACATTGTATACTTTGTTCATTATAATGACACTATGACAGCGGAAAATCCCGTTAACAAAGAGCACGCTCCTACTGCAGTACAAATTGCCGAGCTTCACATAAAAGACGGCAAACTGACCTGCGACAGAAACGAAGAATTCGATATTACTCTTAAATAATCGAAAAAATGACTGCGAAACCATATCGGCAGCGCAGTCATTTTTTTATCGGATAATATATTTATCTTTTCAGCCAGCCATCCGGAATTTTCACAAGCGGTTCGGGAATATTAACTTTCTCACCTATTTCGGCAAATCTGCAGGCAAGATTATCTCCGATTACTCCGTTTTCATCGGGGCTGAGATTCATAATAAAGTTAACATTCATGCCAAAGCAGCGGTTCATCAAATCTATAGCCCATTCGGTACTCTTAACAGGCTGATCCTTGTGTTCATCTCTGTTGAACCATGTAGTAGTCAGCTTTTGACAAAGCGCACCGGGTCCCTCAAATCCGTTTTCGACATCCTGTCCGGCACCGTTTTCGAAGAATACTATATCCGTACCTTTAATACCCTCTGTGCATCCTATATTCATAAGAAGGCAATTCGGCTGAAGCTTTTTAACAAGCGCGTCAACCTCTTCAAACGGGAGAGTCTTGTATGACGGTCCGCCCCACGGAGCATTCCAACCGTCTATAACAAGATAAGGAATTTCACCGTAATTCGTAAGCAATTCGGAAATCTGGCCCAGCACCATTTCGCGGTGAGCCTCTGTGAAGTCGTATCTTCCGAGCTTGGATGTTAAGTCTAAAATCGAAAAATACAAGCCTGCCTTCATTCCTTCCGCACGAAATGCTTCCAGAAATTCTTTAACGACATCGGTCTTGTTTGTCGCGTTTTTAATGCAGTGCTCTGTGTATTTGCTGTTCCATAAGCAGAAGCCTTCATGATGCTTGGATGTCATAATAGCAAAACGGCATCCCGCGCTTTTTGCGATTTTCGCCCACTTACTGCAATCGAGATTCTGCGGATTCCAATCAGCCTCATTAAAAGGATACTTTCTGGCGGCTCCTCCGTTTTCAACATCGAATTCCCAGTCGATTATATCTTTTGAGTTATGGAATTGTACAGCCGCACTGTTCCAATGTATAAACGTGCCGAGACGCTCGTTTATAAAATTTTTCTGCAGTTCTATCAAATCGCTCATGTTTTCCTCCGAAAATTAATTCAAATTTTAAGCGGTCAATCAGTATTTGTTACTCGAATTATATCAGAATAAACGCACCATGTCAACATGGTTATTCAACTGTTAAGCCAAAAGAACGGAGAATTTCCGCTTACAAAATATTGATTAATTACTTTTTTGTAACTCTGAATGTAGTTTCAACCATTATAATCATTAATACAAAGAAAACCAACAGGAAAACGGGCATAACCGCAAACGAGATATTATTGCCTATGAGTCCGAATATCGGGGGAATAAAGGTTGAACCGACATACGCGCTTGCCATTTGAATTCCTATAATCGCGCCTGAATTTTCGGCACCGAAATTGTACGGGGTAGAATGAATTATACACGGATAAATCGGCGCGCAGCCGAAGCCTATTGTAAGAAACGCAGCAAACGCCGCGGCATATGAATCTGTCGGAATAAATAAAGCAAGTATGCCGCAAACAAGTATACCCGTACCGCACCAAATCATTTTTCTGTCCCCGAGCTTATCGGTGATAAATCCGCTTACAAATCTGCCTGCGGTAATGCCTATGTAGAACAATGCCGCAAAGCTTGCCGCCTGTTCTGTAGATATACCTTTAACTTCAACAAAATATGTACTTGCCCACTGCATGGTTGTCGATTCCGCGGCACAGTAAGCAAAGAATCCCGTAAGAAGGAACGGAACACCTTTGATTTTTAACGCATCGATTACGCCTACACGCTTTCCCGCTTCCTCCACTGCGTCTTTATTAACCTTCCATACGGGCAGTGTCACAAGTAAAATCAAAGCAATAACCAACTGCAATACACCTACAATGCGGTATCCGCTGTTCCACGTACGGTTAGCCAATGCGTAGCTCATGATAAAAGGACTCACTATCGTACCTACTCCCCAGAAGCAGTGAAGCCAGCTCATATGTTTTGCTTTATAATGCAGTGCTATATAATTATTCAATGCGGCATCGATTGCACCTGCTCCAAGTCCGTAAGGAACAGCAAAAACAATCAGCATCCAAAATTGACTTGAAAACGAAAAGCCGAACAAAGCTATAACCGTAAGAAAAACACTTCCTACCGTTACTATTCTTGTACCGAGCTTATGTGTAAGTCTGTCGGAGAGAAGGCTTGAAACAATGGTGCCGCCGGATATAATCATGGTGACGATTCCCATCCAAGAAATTGGAACGTTCATTTCGGTATGCATAACAGGCCATCCTGAGCCTAAAAGGGAGTCAGGCAAACCAAGGCTGATAAACGCGAGATAAATCAGTGCGAGCAATAATAAATACATCTATTTTTCTCCTTTGCATGTACAAACTATACCAATTATATCGAAAAAAGCACAATTGTCAATAAGGGTTAATTAATTTTTCGACGGAACTGGTCAGATGCTTGCCATCCGAAAACATGCAAGCTCCGTTATTTAGATATAGAATCGTTTCCCGTTATTTAATCTGAGTAAATACAACGTAAATTTTCCCGAATGCTGTCATTTCATAACCTTTGTTTTATTGACTTTTATAATTTATGGCGGTATAATTACAGTACATGCTATTAAAAGGAGATTTGATTATGAAACAATACGATGTTCTTGTAATCGGACCTGTCTCGTTAGACGAAAACATTGATTATCAGGGAAATGTCCGCAGAGAGGTAGGCGGTGCCGTAGTTGCATCGGGTTTTGCGGCTGCTCGCAGTGAAGCTAAAACCGCTGTTTTCACAAAGCTGAATCCGAAGGACGCGGATGTCGAAGAACGCTTTAAGGACAGCGGAGCTGACCTCTACTGGAAGGAATCCCGTGCTACGTGCTCTATACGCAATCAGTATTTTACAGCCGACAAGGAAAAACGCAGCTGTACATCAATGGGAGTTTGCGACCCGTTCACATTCGATGAGCTGCCCGATGTAGATACCGCTATCTACCATTTCGGCGGACTTGTTTACGGTGACTTTGACGGCGTTTTGTTTGAAGAGGCATCCAAGCACGGCAAGGTTGCAGTCGATGTTCAATGCCTGCTTCGCCATGTTGAAGAAGACAAAACAATGGCATTCCATGATTGGTCTGAAAAAATGAAATACCTTCCCTGCATCGATTACCTAAAAACCGATGCCGCGGAAGCGGAAATACTTACGGGATTAACAGACCGTGCCGAAGCCGCAAAACTGCTCTACAGTTGGGGAGCAAAGGAAATACTGATTACCCACAACACCGAGGTTTTGGCTTATGACGGCAAACGGATTTACACATGCCCTATCAAGGCAAGAAACCTTTCCGGACGTACAGGCCGCGGAGACACCACTTTCGCAGGCTATATTACCGAAAGACAGCATGCGGACATTGAGTACTCTCTGCTCTACTGTACGGCACTTGTTTCTCTCAAAATGGAGACTCCCGGTCCATTCCGCGGAACACGCCGTGATGTTCTCGACTACATAGAGGAATTCTATAAATAAATATATTGAAGCCTGTGTGTTCAGGCTTAATAAATTATAAAAAACGAGGTAAATTACTATGAAAATTACAGCTCACTCCGGTTGTGATGAAACCCCTCTCAACAGCCTTGAATATGTAAAGCATGCTGTTCGTCTTCCCGTCGATACACTTGAAATCGATATCAGACGCTCGAAATCAGGCAAGCTTATTCTGACACATGACGAAGCAGCCGATGGTGTTTCACTTGCGGAAGCATTCTCGGTTATCGCTCCCGGTACACTGTGCGTAAACTGCGATGTTAAGGAATACGGTCTTGAAGAAGCGGTTCTTGAGACTGCCGCAGAAGCAGGCATATCCTCCGACAGAATTCTTTTCTCAGGTTCCGTTACACCTCACAAGGCAGGAGAATGGCCGTCTCCGATTCGTCCGGAACAGATTTATCTTAATATAGAAGCTTTGGTTCCCGAAGTCTATAATCTGAACGGTCAGGAAAAGCTTGATGCTTCACTGCGCGCCGTCAAGCTCTGTGTGGAAACAGGATGTAAAGTAATTAATGTTCAGTTCCGCATCTGCACTCCCGAATTCATGGCGTGTTGTGCCGAAAACGGTATCGGAGTTTCCGCATGGACACCTACAGCCGCTGCCGAGCTTTGGTATATAGCATCAATGAATCCGCTGAACATAACCAGCCGCAATCCCATGCTTGCTAAATATATCGCTTCCACATTCGAAAAATAAACCAAGCAGCGCTTTATTTCACCGCTAATACAATATCTCCCGAATTGCAGTCATTGTATATTCGGGAGATTTTTATTTAGCATAATTATTCTTCTGACGCCGCTTAATTTATTGTCGATTTTTTACTATACGTACTTGTATTCCGCATTTGAATTTGCTATACTTATTAAAAAAATTCAAAAGGAGCTGCTTATGAATTTCGATCCTACAACACTGCACATCCGGCAATCTGCATCGATTACTCCGAAGTACCGTTACAACGGAGAAACAGATTTAGACGAACACCGTGAAAAATGCATTAAAAAGCTTTCTGAGCTTCTCGGAATGGATACGTTTACTTTATGCGATCCGATTTTTGAGATAACAGATGACAGCACCGAAAACGGTATCAGACACATTCATTTTGTTCTGCAGACAGAAGAAGGATATTTCACTCACTGTGATATTCTTGTACCCGCAAATCAGACGTCTCCCCTTCCCCTTTGTGTGTGCCTTCAGGGACATACCACGGGAGCACATATTTCACTTGCGAAAGCAAAATATCCGCAGGATGACGAGTTTATTCACGCTCACGACAGTGCTTTCGCCGTACGCGCCGTCGAAGAAGGTTTCGGAGCACTCGCAATCGAACAGCGCTGCTTCGGTCAATGCGGTGGTACGGACAACGGCCCCGCATGCTTAAGACCATCCTCGCAGGCATTGCTTCTCGGCAGATGTACCGTCGGAGAACGTGTATGGGACGTAAGTCGTGTGCTTGACGCCGTTGAAAAACATTTCTCCGATATCTTAACTCTCGATGGCTCGGTTTGTGTCGGAAACTCCGGCGGAGGCACCGCGACATACTATACGGCATGCCTTGAACCGAGATTCAGCGCGTACATGCCGTCTTGTGCAGTATGCACATTCTATGATTCCATCATTTCTATACATCACTGTATATGCAATTATGTTCCCGGAATTTTCCGTTATTTCGACATGGGCGACATGGCAATTATGATTGCTCCCCGAAAGCTTGTTGTCGTATGCGGCAAGGATGACCCGATATTCCCGCTCCACGGTGTACAGGAAACATATAAAATCATCGAAAATTGTTATCGATACGCCGGAGCTCCCGAAAACTGCAAGCTTGTTGTCGGTGACGGTCCTCATCGCTTCTTTGCCGATGACGCATGGCCTGTTATGAAAAAGCTGCTGTCCGAATAAATTACCGCAAACTCACTCCGCGGCGACTTAATATATATTTTTCGTAATAGTTACTTTTGTAGTGATTTTTGTTCATCCTTTATTTACATTTTTAATTATAACAACCATATTGCATCTTTTTATGCTGCATGTTATAATGTTTTTAACGGATTTGTTTCATATATTTGTACAACAAACATATCGTCAGAACGAAATCTGTAAATAATTTAAAAGGAGATGAAACTCATGAAAAAGGTCCTTGTATGGTTAATGGTCGCCGCTGTGCTGATGAGCACAATCGCATTAAATGTATCCGCACATTTCACCGGTCTGGATGCAGAGGATGTTTTCGACTTCAATGTTCCGAAAATCAATCCCGACAACCCAAAAATCAAATTCGACGGTAAAGTCGATTTGGATGGCGAGTGGTATGGCGCGGTATGTTCCTCAGTCGATTTGACTACCGAAGAGAGCGCCGATAAAGCCGGTCTTTGGGACGCATCGGTTTGGGGAAACAGCTATTCAACTGTTGTTGATGTCTATGAAGACATTCCCGTTGATCAGAGAAACCGCTGGGATGTATACTACCTCTGGGATGAAGACGGACTTTATTTCGCACTTGTCTGCAACACAGATAAAACGCCTTGTGCGTTTAACCCCGCTTTCTACGGCGTAAGCAGTGAATCGACAGACGGTCAGACACGCCGTGTTGACAGTTTTACTCCTATGATCAGACCCGATGATGATGAAAACACCGCATATGAATGGTTTGAATTCTGGGTAGAAACAACAACGGATGAACCGTTCTGGAACGATGATGAAACTATTTACTATGCAGGCGGAGCTGTTCCCACAGACTTCGACATAGAAATGGCAACATGGCGTTCTTCAACTCCCAATGAAAACGGCGCATATCCGTATTCAATGGAAGTATTCATTCCCTGGGGTGCTATTTGCTACGGCAATACCGACTCCAAGTTATTCGATTTTACTGCTGAAGCCGGCAAAGTAATTCAAATCGGTCAGATATTCCTCGACGGCAACGGCTTAGTTGACGAAAACGGTGATCCTTATGACTGGTCAAGAGGCTTTGACTGTCCCGGTTGGGCACACTTCAACCGCTACATTCTTTCCGGAGATGTTGCTGCGGCATCACCTGCTGCCGTAACAGAAACCGCAACAACGACAGAGGAAGCTGTAGTTAAGACTGAACCCGAAACCACAGCCGAAGCTGAAGAACCCGTAGAAACCGTTGATGTCGCAGCCGAAGATACATCGAAGATTAACGATGTTGTAACAGAAGCCCCTCAGACATCCGACTATATGCCTTTCCTTATGATAATTTCATCTGCCGCTGCTCTTCTGCTGCGCAAGCGCCGCTGAACAGCTATGGTGAAATAGATAAATTACAGCAACCGTTACCGTACGCATAATGAAGCTGTAACGGAAAAGCCGCCGTTTATTCGGCGGCTTTTTCGATATATGAATTGACATGCGATTTTTTTCAATATATAATAAATACACTAATCGTATCGACAACGATATAATAAACACACTAATAGGAGGTACAGAAATATGCTCTGTGCAACAGCGACACCCGAGCGGATTCTATTCAGCCGTGACAAAATGATTTACGGTCACTTTCTGGAACATTTTCACCGCCAGGTTTACGGAGGCATTTTCATGCCGGGTCATCCCCTTTCCGACAAGGACGGATTCAGAACGGACGTGCTCGACGCATTAAAGAAAATTCAGACTCCCATAATAAGGTGGCCGGGCGGATGCTTTGTTTCGTCTTATCACTGGGAAAAAGGCGTAGGAAAAAGGATTCCCGTCTTCGACAAAGCATGGCGCGTGGAGGATGACAACTCATTCGGAACAGATGAATTTATTCTTCTGTGCAGAAAAATCGGCTGTGAGCCGTATATCTGCACAAACGCAGGCTCAGGCAATGAAGAAGAAATGAGCAACTGGATGGAATACTGCAACCTTGATAATCAGGGAGAATACGCAAAACAAAGAATAGCAAACGGACATCGCGAGCCGTACAATGTAAAATACTGGTCTGTAGGAAACGAAAATTACGGTGACTGGGAAATGGGTGCGAAAAGCTCTGCTGAATGGGGACGTTTTGTGCTGGAGTCAACAAAGATGATGAAGCGCATTGATCCTACGGCACAGCTCAGCGCGGCGGCACTTTCCGATATTGATTGGAATACACATCTTCTCGAAAAAGCGGGAAGTCGTTTGGACTGGATATCCATTCACGGATACTGGGACGGATTGTGGCAAAATGACAACCCTGCGAATTACGAGCAATCCATGGCTTATACCGACTCTCTTGACGGCTCTATTCGCCGTGTGCGCGGATTGCTCACCGCGTTCGGATTGGAAAAACGCATTCGCATCGCATATGATGAATGGAATCTGCGCGGATGGCATCACCCGAACGCACACACCATCATTCCGGGTGTTACAAAAGAAGAATATTTATATCCCCGTGATCGAAACGATTTAAACCAAACATACACAATGTCGGACGCTGTGTTCTCGGCATGTTTCTTTAACACTCTCCTTAGGAATGCCGATATTGTCGGAATGGCAAACTTTGCTCCTATGATTAATACGCGCGGAGGCATTTTCACATATGACAAAGGTATAGTTCTGCGCAGTACTTATCATGTATTCGACATGTATGTAAACCACATGTATGATCAGATAATAGATTTGTACGTTACGGACAATCCGATTTATCAGGTCAAGAACAAGTCCGGTTATACGACTAATGTAGACATGATTGACATAGTCGCAACCCGCGACAGCAGCAGCGGAAAGCTTGCGATTTCTTTAATCAACAAGCACCAGAGCTCGTCCGAAAAGGTATTGCTGAAGCTGCCGATACAAAACAAATCTATGCGTCTCATAAGTTTGACAGGACGCAGCGCAGATGATTACAATGATATCGACCGAAATTATGTAATACCGTTTGAAAACAATGACGCAATAAATAAAGTCGATGAAAATTCCGTTGAGCTGACATTGCCTGCTCACTCCGTGAATATTTTGGAAATAGGTTAAACTTATAATTAAAATAAAAATTGCTGTGTCAATCAAATCAATGACACAGCAATTTTTATTTTATCATGCCGGTGACCGGGGTCGAACCGGTACGGTATCGCTACCACTGGATTTTGAGTCCAGCACGTCTGCCAATTCCATCACACCGGCATAGTCGGATTAACCCGACAGCAGTGTTATTATAACATACATTCGCTTGTTTTGCAAGGTATTATTTAAAAAAATTATATTCTTGTATGAGCTTTTTGCAGTTTCTTTGATGTAAAGCCGACATTATGCTTCAGCTTGAGCTCTCCGCATACCGCTCCGCCGATTATAAAAATCGCACCCAATACCTGAACAGCGGTCATAGTCTCACCGAGGAAAATCGCGGAGAAAATCACAGCGGACAGCGGTTCAAGATAGCCGCATATCGCGATTGTCTGAACATTAAGCTTGCCGAGCGCCGCGAAATAACAATAACATGCAATGCCTGTATTGAATATACCGAGGATAATTGTTGCGGGAACATCGGTTATTTGTATATCAAACGATAATCCGCTTTTCGCAACGTGGTAGAACGCACAAAAAACAAACGCAAACACAACTTGTAATGTGGGATTTTCAAGTCCTTCAATATTTTTTGCGAACTTTCCCGTTGTCACCATGATAGTATATCCGACAGCGGCCATAATACCGCATAAAATTCCGATAAAATCGTGTGCTTCGCCGCTTCCGTTAACAAGAATCATGCCCGCAATTACTACCGTAAAACACATAATTTTTTTAGGTGTAAGCTTTTCCTTGAAAATGAACGGTGCGAGAGCCATCACAAATATAGGACCGACATAGTAAAGAAGAGTAGTTACGCCGACGCCTATTCTGTTGTAGCCTTCGTAAAGAGCCGCCCAGCTCATTCCCATTCCCAAGCCCGACAGTGCAAGAAACATAAAATCCTTTTTATGCTTCATAAAAGTGAACTTGTTTCCCGTTAACAAGAATATTGCTATCAGGCAGATTGAACCGAACAGCGAGCGCCAGAAAACTATTTCATGACTTGACAATGATATATGGCTTGCTACAAGTCCGTTTGTTCCGAATATTAAAAGAGCAGCAAAGTATTTGATGAAAGATTTGTTCATTTTTTGTTATTTCTCCTATTGCCAAACCGACAGTGATAGTATATCATATTATTTGAGATAATAAAAGCGAATGTTTATCATGTTTTAGATTACAATTCGTCATGCAAACCTTGCAACGGAGGTGCACAGTGGATAAGAATATAATCAAGTACTTGGCTTTTGTTAAAACCGTAGAGTACGGAAGCTTTACCAAAGCGGCGGAACTGCTGCATTATACGCAGTCGGGTATCAGCCGTATGATATACGAGCTTGAAACGGAATGCAATCTTACATTGCTTGAGAGAAGCCGAGCAGGAGTAAAGCTGACAGGTGACGGTACACTTTTGCTCCCGTACGCAAAATCACTTTGCGCGGAATACGAAAGACTCGAGAATCAAGTCGGCGAGTTAAACGGACTTCATTCAGGTATAATACGTATAGGTACAATATCCAGTATTGCCACACACTGGATACCGCGCATTATTAAACAGTATCAAAAGGATTATCCCGGTATTGACTATGAGCTGCTTCAGGGAGACTACGGTGAAATCGAGGAATGGATAGCGGACGGCAGAGTTGACTGCGGATTTCTTATTCTGCCCACACGAAGTGAATTCGATACAATCCTTTTGGGAGATGATAAGTTAAAGGTTGTTTTACCCGAAAATCATCCGTTTGCGGGCGTCGAGAAATTTCCGATTGACGAGCTTGAAAAGGAGCCGTTTCTTATGCTCGAGAAAAGCGAGCGAAGTGAAATATCGCAATTATTGAAAGCTTACGATATTCATCCGAAGATACACTTTACAACTTGGGATGATTACAGTATAATGTCTATGGTGGAATCGGGAATGGGTATAGCGGTTCTGCCGGAGCTTATTCTGAGAAGAATCCCGTATAAATTAATTATAAAAGACTTAGATGTGCCCGCCTACAGAAAATTGGCGATTGCACTGAAAAACATAAAAACATCTACCGCAGCGGTAAAAAGATTTTTAAATTACCTGGATTACAGAAACGGAGACACACCTGAAAACAATGGAACAAAATAACAGCCATTCTAAAAACAATGAGAAATTCATAAAAATGACTACCGAGCCGGTTGAAAAGCTTATAGGAAGGCTTGCGGTACCGACCATAATATCGATGCTTGTTACATCATTTTACAACCTCGCCGACACATTTTTTGTACGTCAGCTTGAAAACGACAGTATGGTCGCTGCCGTCGGAGTAGTTCTCCCCCTCATGACTATAATACAGGCGTTCGGCTTTTTCTGCGGTCACGGCTCGGGAAATTACATTTCGCGCGCGTACGGCAAGCAGGACTACAAGGATGCAGAAACAATGGCCGCAACGGGATTTTGTTATGCGGTTTTATTCGGCTTAATTATCGAAATTCTCGGACTGATTTTTATAAGTCCTCTCGCCGTACTGCTCGGTGCGAAAACCGAATCAACCATAAAGGCTACTATAGAGTATATGCAATATATACTTTATGCTACCCCGTTTATGACAGGCGCAATTGTCATGAACAATCAGCTCAGAATGCAGGGCAATGCTTTTTTCGCTATGATAGGACTAACCTCGGGTGCTGTGGTAAATCTCGTTCTCGACCCGCTTTTAATTTACTCCGCAGGTGACAAATTATTCGGAGGAGCTGTTACAATGCCTGTGGGGGCGGGTATGGGTGTCGGCGGTGCGGCTCTTGCAACGGCTGTAAGCCAAATAATCAGTTTCATCTTTTTACTTATAGGTGTGTCTAAGAGCGACAATATTAAAATTCACCTTAAAAACTTCTCACCTAAAGTTTACTATATAAAAAACATAATAAAGGGAGGTCTTCCCTCTCTTGCACGTCAGGGAGTTGCCAGTGTGTCCGTAACATGCCTTAATCATGCAGTCGGTATTTACGTTCAGGGGGACGTAATGATAGATGCGGTTCAGGCGGCTATGACCGGTGTATCTAAAATAATGAACTTCCTCAGCTCTGCTCTCACGGGATTCGGCCAGGGATTCCAGCCGGTTTGCGGTTTTAACTACGGTGCGGGAAAATATAAAAGAGTAATCCGCGCATACATGTTTTGCGTTAAGGTTGCGGCATTTGCTTTTGTGATCATTGCCGCAGTTGGATTTATTTTCGCCGAGCCTATAACAACAGCAATAGCGGGAAGCTCCGCTCTCGCAGCAGAAATAGCGGCCTTCACATTCAAGGCGCAGCTTGTGGTTCTTCCGCTAATGTCATGGGTTACGATGTGCAATATGATGCTTCAAAATATCGGCATGACAACGAGAGCTACTATCGTCGCAATGTCGAGACAGGGAATAGCGTTCATACCCGCGGTCTTCCTTATTCCGCTTATAACAAATGCGGTATGCTCAGACCCTGTACTGGGGCTGCAGCTTTCTCAATCGGCGGCGGATTTGCTGTCATTTGTCATTTCACTGCCCATAGGAATTTCCGTTCTAAGAGAAATGGCCGCTAAAGACAAATAACGCACCGCTCATAATATGTATATGTGCATACTTATGCATAATTATAATTGCAATAAAGCAAGTATGTACTTATTGACAAAAGCAGTATGGTATAGTATTATAATAATGAAAATAAATAATTTGAAATCAGGTTATGTATGTCAGTAAATTTACTTGTATCCACCGGCACCATGGTCGGACGCAGCAACAATTATAACTATAAAAGAGCTCTCAAGGAAATAAAGAAGCTTCAAGATAAAAAGCTCTGTCACGGATGTGAGCTTATGATGCTTATAAGCTATTACGACAAGCTTGATGATGTTATTAAAGCCGTTCGTGAAAGCGGTGTCATTCCCGTAACAATCCATTGCGAAAAGGAAGTAGGAACGATGATATCCGATGCGGGTGTGCTTTTCTCGGAAGGAAAAACATCCGAAGCGGAAAAGCTTTATCATGACGCAGTACACTTTTTTACGCTCAACTGCGATACCGCGCAAAAGCTTGATATACCGCGCATGGTGCTTCACCTATGGGGCGGCATTTCTTCAGACAAAAATATAGAATATAACATATCCAAGCTGCCGCAGCTTAATTCAATCGCAGCTGAATATGGGGTACAATTGCTTATCGAAAATATCCCGTCGAACACACATGACCCACTGTCGAACTGGCACAAGCTGCTGCCCGCTATCGGAAACGCAAGACTGATTTTCGACACAAGGTTCGGCAAGCTTCACGAGCAAATTAAGGATATTCTGACAGACAAAACAATAACGGAATATATAGAACACATTCATGTAAGTGACTATACGGGAGGATACAGAAATTTTAAAGCTCTGCGTCCTATACTGCATCCTCGTGACGGTGTTATTGATTTTGATGAAGTCGCATCGCTTTTATACAACATGAATTACAGCGGTACACTTACTTTAGAGTCACCTGTTATGGTTAATGAAGACCTTGATATTCCGAAAATAGAAAGCACGCTTATATATCTCGATGAATTATTTAATCATAAATACAATACAAAATAAAAGGAGACCGGAACGACATGAAAAATTTTATGGGCAGAAACTTTCTTCTGAAAAATGAAACAGCTCAAATACTGTTCCACAAATATGCTGAGCACTTACCGATTATTGACTATCATTGTCATGTTTCCCCGCGTGAAATTGCCGAAGATAAGCAGTATTCGAACATAACCGAGTTATGGCTGGGTGCAGACCACTACAAGTGGAGAGCTATGAGAAGCTGCGGTGTCGCAGAAAAATACATCACGGGCGATGCATCCGACTATGAAAAGTTTAAGGCATATGCCGAATGCATGCCGTATCTTATCGGAAATCCTCTGTTCCATTGGACACACCTCGAGCTCAAGAGATTCTTCGGATGCGGACTCATTTTAGGGCCCGATACGGTCGACGATATATGGGAGCTCACGTCTGAAGCTCTTGCCGACCCGAGAATGAGTGTACGTAATCTTATTACCATGTCACGTGTAAAAGTCATCTGCACAACCGACGACCCCATTGATTCACTCGAGTGGCATAAGATGCTCGCGAACGACGATTCGTTCAGTACGCAGGTTCTGCCCGCATTCCGTCCCGATAAGTGCTTCAATATAAACAAGCCGGGTCTTGAAAGCTATTATGAAAAACTCAGTCAGGCAAGCGGTATTCATATCAAGAATATTGCCACACTCAAGGAAGCACTCGTTAATCGTATTGAATTCTTCGACAAAATGGGATGCCGTACTGCCGACCATGGTCTCGATGAATTCCCGATGTATGTAAAACCGAATGAATATGCCGCAGACCGTGCGCTTGAAACAGCGCTTAATTCCGACGGAAAAGAAGTTACACCGGAAATGCTGTGCCTGCTCAAGTGCGAAATGCTTTCATTCCTCGCCGGTGAATATGCTAAACGCGGCTGGGTAATGCAGCTTCACGCAGGTGTCTGCCGCAACGCAAATCCCGTTATGATGAAAAAGCTCGGCCCCGATACAGGCTTTGACACAATAGGCTACACCAATGTTCAGGGTATAATCGACCTTCTTGCGCTCATGGAAAAGCACGGAAATCTTCCGCGTACTATTGTTTACTCGGTAGATCCCACATGCAACGCGGCAATTTCTTCAATGCTCGGCTGCTTCCAGACTTCCGAGGATGGATACCCGAAGGTTATGCAAGGCTCTGCATGGTGGTTTAACGACACAATCGACGGCATGGAAGCGCAAATGAAGCAGCTTGCGAATGTCAGCGCATTCGGTAAATTCAACGGAATGCTCACCGATTCACGCAGCTTCACATCATATCCGAGACATGAATACTTCAGACGCATACTTTGCAACATAATAGGCGAATGGGTTGAGGACGGACTTTATCCGTTCGATCCTGAAGCACTTGCGACACTGGTATGCGACATATGCTACAACAACACAAAGAACTATTTCGGCTTTAAAATCGAATAAACAATTATAAAAAATCATTTTTAAATGAACATATTTCAATCTTTCAAACGGAAATTCATAGGCGACAAGACATTCTACAAGTTACTTTGGGTTCTTGTTCTCCCATTAATAGTACAGCAGGGTATAACTAATTTCGTCAGTCTTCTTGACAACCTGATGGTTGGGCGTCTCGGTACAATATATATGAGTGCCGTATCTATTGCAAACCAGCTTGTTTTCGTATTTAACCTGACAATTTTCGGAGGCATTTCCGGTGCTTCCATATTCGGTACGCAATTTTTCGGCAACAATGACGTCAAAGGAATGCGTGACACATTTCGATTCAAAATAATATTCTCGGTGATAACCGCGATAATCGCTATTCTTGTGTTTACACTCTTCGGTGAAAATCTTATTATGCTGTTTCTGACAAGTGAAGCCGATTCAGCAGAAGATATTGCTCAAACACTCTCCGAAGCACGTGCGTACTTAAATATTGCCGTAATAGGCCTTGTTCCTTTTGCGATAGTGCAGGCTTACGCCGGAACTCTGCGTGAAACCGGAGAAACTGTATCACCGATGATTGCGAGTATTTCCGCGATTGTCGTGAACTTTGTTTTCAATCTGCTGCTCATATTCGGTTTATGCGGCTTCCCCGCTCTCGGAGTAAGAGGCGCAGCTATAGCTACGGTATTGTCACGTTTTGTGGAGCTGTTTGTAGTTGTATTTGCAGCTCATCGAAATCCCGAGAAATTTAAGTTTATCAAAGGCGCATACAGCAGTCTTCGTGTACCTATGCAGCTTGTTCGCCGTATCGCGATAACAGGTACTCCACTGCTTATCAATGAAGTACTGTGGTCTCTCGGAACAACTTTCATCACACAAAATTATTCTGTTCGCGGGCTTGTTGTTGTTGCAGCTGTAAACATCGCTACAACCGCATGGAATCTTTTCTGTATTATAATGTTCGCGATGGGTTCCGCAGTTTCGATTCTTGTCGGTCAAAAGCTCGGCGCAGGTGACGCTGAAGGTGCAATAGACGTTGACAACAAGCTGTTGTTTGTAACCGTTGTTTCTCACGTTTTTATCGGTTTGCTTATTATAATTTGTTCTCCGTTTATTCCGCTGTTATATAAAGTCGAGCCTGATGTACAGTCACTCGCATCGACATTTCTTATGATTGCAGGCTTATCACTCCCCGTACACGCGCTGATTCATAATATTTATTTCACAATTCGCTCGGGCGGAAAGACGATAATCACATTTCTTTTCGACTCGGTATTTACATGGGCTGTACCCGCAATGATATCTCTGTTTATGTGCCGTTATACCGACATAAACATCATATGGATTTACTTTTCGGTACAATTCTGCGAAATAGTAAAATTATTTGCGGGAATACCTATGCTTAAATCGGGATTCTGGGCGAAATGCGTTGTAAATGACATTTCCGAGAAAGGATGACCATTATGAAGCTTATAATCAAACAGCAGTTTTTAACACTCTTCGATGAATTTGATGTTTACGATGAAAATGACAATATTGTTTTCACAATCAAGGGACAATTCGCATTGACAAAAACTTTATCGGTATATGACACCTCAGGAAACGAAATTGCCAAGCTTTCCCGTCGTTTCTTCTCATTTCTACCGACATATGACATTGAAATAGGCGGTCAGGAAATCGGCTCCATACGCAAGGAAATCTCTCTCTTCAAGCCGCATTTTGATATCGACTACATGGATTGGGACGTTACCGGAAACTATCTCGAATGGGACTACGATGTAGTATGCAAAGCCGATGACGAACACATAGCACACATATCAAAGGAAATTATGCATTTAACGGACACATACTGTATTGATGTTGAGGATGACGGAAACATACTTAACGTTCTGCTTCTCGTCCTCGCAATCGATGCGGAAAAATCCGAGAGATAAATGTACATTACCGTCACTACTTTCGTGAACTTTATATCGTATTCACAACAATATTAACAATCTATTGATTTTCGGAGTTTATTATGATATAATCAATATATCATAATAAACTCTTTTTGGAGGTACACAAGTGAATTTCAGACAAATACACCTTGATTTCCATACAAGCGAAAAAATCGACAATATCGGTTCTGAATTTTCGAAGGAACAATTTCAGGACGCACTTAAAAGAGGCCATGTAAATTCAATCACGGTTTTCTCAAAGTGCCATCACGGTTGGGCATATCATCCGAGTGAAGCAAACGAAATGCACCCGGGACTTAAATTCGACCTGCTTGGAGCAGAAATTGAAGCGGCGCATGAAATCGGAGTTAAAACCCCTGTATATCTATCGGCCGGCTTTGATGAAAAAATCGCGCACAGACACCCGGAATGGCTCAGACGTTCGAAGGATGACCGCATTGATTGGCAGCACCCCGCATTTCATGAGCTTTGCATGAATTCTCCCTATCTCGACTACCTGATTGCTCAAATCGAAGAGGTTGTCAGAAAATACGATTGCGACGGAATATTCCTCGATATAGTCGGAGTACGCACATGCTGGTGTCAAAACTGCGTGAAGACGCTTCTCGATGAAGGAAAAGATCCGTATAATGATGAAAACGCACGTGAGCTCGGTGAAAGAGTATACGCAAACTATACACGCCGCGTTCGTGAAGCCGTAGACAAAATCAAGCCCGGTCTGCCCATTTTCCACAACAGCGGACATATCAGACGCGGAAGACGTGACCTCGCCGATGTTGATACACATCTTGAGCTTGAGTCACTTCCGACAGGCGGCTGGGGCTATGACCACTTCCCTCTCTCTGCCGCTTACTCACGTAATCTCGGAAAGGATTTTCTCGGCATGACGGGAAAATTCCATACAACCTGGGGAGAATTCGGCGGATATAAGCATCCGAATGCATTAAGATATGAGGAAGCGCTTTGTGTGGCAAACGGTGCAAAGTGCTCTGTAGGAGATCAAATGCATCCCGACGGACACATGGACGAGGTTACATACGACCTTATAGGCGCCGCGTATTCCGAAATAGAAGAGCGTGAGGAATGGCTCGACAATGTTGTCTCCGTAGCGGACGTTGCGGTTCTGTCCGAGGAAGCCGCGGCTAATTACTGTGAGCAAAATCATTTGCCTCATAACGGTGAATCAGGCTCAGACGCAGGCGTTGTCCGCATGCTTCTTGAAGGAAAGTTCTTATTTGATGTTATCGATACCGACTCACTTCTTGACGGTGAATGCTCAAAGTACAAGCTTCTCATTCTTCCCGACAACATAAGACTTGATGAAAAGCTTACCGACGCAATTAAAAAATTTATATCCGCAGGCGGACGTGTTCTTGCCACAGGTGAAAGCGCAGTAGGCTTCGATAACGAATTTAAACTCGATTTGGGTTGCCGTTTTAATGGAGAAAGCAAGTATTCACCCGTATACTTCCGTCCTTCATTCGACCTCGGAGTTCTCGGAAACACCGCATATGTAATATATTCAAAATCATATGACATTGACGCCGACGGTGAAATTGTTGTCGAAAGAGAAAATCCATACTTCAACCGCACCACATTTGAGTTCTGTTCGCATCAGCACGCACCGAACGACAAATCAAAGCGTTATCCCGCTGCAACCGTAGGCAAAGACGGCGCGTATATTTCCACGAAAATATTCAGTGAATACGCAACAAAGGGAAGTTTAATATCAAAGCTGATAACAAATCATATTATTAATATGCTGCTCGGCAATAATAAGACACTTGAAGTAAATCTTCCCGCTCAGGGCGTTGTTACATTAATGGATCAGCCTGCGGAACACAGACTTGTTAACCATCTGCTTTATGCTTCCCCTGTAAAACGCGGAAACGGCATTGAAGTTATTGAGGATATTATTCCGCTTTACAACATTTCAGTTAAGCTTCATACGGATTTTGTACCGAAAAAAGTATATATCGCACCCGAGAAAAAGGACATTCCGTTCTCATATGAAAACGGAATCTTATCGTATACGGTTGACAAGCTCGAAAACCATGCTATGGTAGTTATTGACTACTGATTTATCCGCAAAGAAGGCTTTTTAACGTGAAAAGATCCGAAATCAATTCGATAATCGAAGACGCAATAAAATTTCTTGACGAGTATAAATTTCTGCTTCCGCCGTTCGCATATTTTTCGGCAGATGATTGGAAGCATGCCAATCACGAATATGACGAAATCAGACGCAACTGTCTCGGCTGGGATATAACCGATTTCGGCAGCGGTGATTATAAAAAATGCGGATTGTTTCTTTTCACTCTTCGCAACGGCAACGCACACAATCCCGATGACCATAAGGTTTATGCCGAAAAAATTATGATAGTCGATGAAAATCAGACAACCCCATACCATTACCACTGGTATAAGCAGGAGGATATTATCAATCGCGGCGGCGGCAATCTTTTGATTAAGGTTTACGCGGCAGACGAAAACGATGAGTTTTCCTCGGACGATGTTGAAATACAGGTTGACGGACGCCACTACAAAGTACCCGCAGGCAGTATTATCAGATTAACACCCGGTATGAGTATGACAAACACGCGCAAGCTTTATCACGCATTCTGGGGCGAAGAAGGTCACGGTAAGGTACTTGTCGGAGAAGTAAGCCAATGCAATGACGACTCCGAGGACAATCGTTTTTACGAGCCTGTAGACCGCATGCCGTATCTCGGTGAGATTAAAGACGCTTCAGTCTCCGATAATATACGTTTCTTTGATTCGGTAGGACGTTTTCCCGAAATAGAAGAGGACGCCGAACCGATTCATCTGCTTTGCAACGAATACCCTCAAGCAAAATAATCAAGCTGTCACCGCAGTTTTCTAAGCCGAAAGCTGCGGTGATTATTTTATAAATACCATACCGTAAAATAATGACTGACAAAAAAGTAGACAATACCGAACTGATTATGCTATAATCTATATAATGAGCAAAATTACAGAGGTGAATAATCCGAATGAACGAAGAAATGAATCTTGAAACCATTGTACAGCTTCGTCGGGAACTGCATAACAATCCCGAAATGTCAATGCATGAGGTAAAAACAAAGCAAATTCTAATGAACTTCATCCGTACACATACGAAGTCATTGGAAATCGTAGATAAAGGTCTGTGGTTTTACGCCGCAAAAAAAGGCAAAAGCAGCGGAACGCCAATCGCATTCAGAGCGGATTTCGATGCGGTAACCTGTGCCGACGGCTGCCCGAGACATTTATGCGGACATGACGGGCACAGTGCTGCTTTAGCAGGATTTTCACTTTGGCTGGACACGGCGGAATTACAAAACGATGTATATCTGATTTTCCAACCCGGAGAGGAGAACGGAATGGGCGGAGCGATATGCTCATCTCTCATAGAAGAAAAACACATAAGTGAAATCTACGGTTTCCATAATATCCCCGGTTATAACCTCGGGGACATAATCCTGCTGAAGCATACATTTGCGTGTGCGTCAACAGGTCTTGAAATTCATTTTCAAGGAAAACAATCTCATGCGGCATATCCCGAAAACGGAGCAAATCCCGCGAGTGCAATAGCCGCCACTATACAGTGTATGAATGAAGCTGTCCTCGAAAAACATAAGGGCATTGTTCTGGGAACCCTTATCGGGATAGACGCGGGAAGCCATTCATACGGTGTTTCGGCAGGTGAAGGAACGCTCAGACTTACACTGAGAGCGGAATATCAGAACGAATACGATGCTTTTGTCACGAAAATCGAGAACGCAGCCGCCGAATCGGCTGCAGGCAGCGGACTAACGGTAAAAATATCACGCATTGAAGAATTTCCCGCCACTATAAATAACGAGAAGTGCGTTCGAAAGCTTCAAAATGCGGCTGAAAAGCTTAATCTGAAATTTATATACCCTGCCGAACCGTTCAGGTGGTCGGAGGACTTCGGGTACTATCTGCAAAAAACCGAAGGTGCTTTTATGGGAATCGGATGCGGCGCAAACCATCCTGCGCTACACACCATGGATTATGAGTTTGATGACGATGTAATCGGTTATGCCATTGAAATGTACATATCAATTCTATCTTTGTAAAGTCAAACGCATAATTTCTCTCGCATAATCTTGTGTTGATATAAAACATGAATTATGTTATAATATATTTGTTATGATGTGAGAGTGCTGTCGGATCAGCTTCTCTGCTCATACGATTTCAATAACTCATTCTCAATACGGAAAAATAATGGAAAAAAACTCACCTGTATATATAACCGATTGTGCGGATTATACGGAAGACACGCTGATTTCAGAAATACGAAAAGCATTTTCTCAAATCGGAGTAACTCCCGAAATCATAAAAGGCAAAAAAGTACTCATAAAGCCGAATCTTGTTCTTGCCAAATCACCCGAACACGCGGCAACTACACACCCCAATGTTATTAAAGCCGTTGCGGAAATACTTCATGAATTCGGTGCTTCCGAGATAACAGCAGCGGATTCTCCCGGAGGCCCATATAATACCGCGGCATTGGCAAACGTATACCGTGCCTGCGGATTAAACGATATTAAGCTTGATTACCTTAAACTCAACTATGACTGCTCATTCAATACCGTACACACGGACGGTAAAAGACTGAAGGTTCTGCATGTCTTAAATTGTTTTTCGGAATGTGATATCATAGTCGATATCTGTAAACTGAAAACTCACACCTTGACAGGAATGAGCTGTGCTGTAAAGAATCTCTTCGGACTTATTCCGGGTGTGGAAAAGTTTGAAATGCATTCGAGTTTTCCTCGTATCGAAGACTTTTCGGAAATGCTTGTGGATTTAAATGAGCTTGTTCTGCAAAACAAGCAATTCATCGCGGTATGCGATGCGGTAATATCGATGGAAGGCAACGGTCCGTCCTACGGCATACCTAAAAAAACAGGACTGCTTCTTATATCACGCTCACCGTTCGCTCTTGATGTTGCTGCCGAGCATATAATAGGCTCGGACGGCAATGTGCTTTATTTGAATGCCGCCGCAGAACGCGGACTTGTTTCGCGAAATATATCGGATATTTCTCTGCTCGGAACCAAAGAATGTCCCTCTCTTAACTTTAAAAAGCCGGATACCGATGCGGGCAAGTTCTTAAAAAATCTACCGAATTTATTCGGCGGTAAATTCGCGGCTTTTTTCGAAGCGAAGCCGTATGTTGACAAAAAGAAATGTGTAGGCTGCGGTGTATGCGCAAGATCATGTCCGCGCCACACGATAACCGTGGAAAACAAAATCGCTCATATACACAGAGACAAATGTATAAAATGTTATTGCTGCAGTGAACTGTGTCCCAAGGGTGCAGTTGAAGCAAAGCAAAACTTTCTTATCAAACTGATACATTAATGGAAAAAACTATCAAAGCATACGCTAAAATTAATCTATACCTCAGTGTCGGTGACAAACGGAAAGACGGATATCATGAAATAGAAACGCTGATGCAGGAAATCTCTCTTTTCGATAATATTACACTCAAGCTTACGGAAAACGGCACAACGGAAAATACGATAAAAATCACATCGGACACACCGCAAATTCCTCTTGATGAAAACAACATAGCATATAAATGCGCGGATAAATTTCTAGGCTTTATCGGAAAAAGCGGGCTTGATGTAAAAATACATATCGAAAAGCACATACCGATAAGCGGCGGTCTCGCGGGAGGCTCAACCGACGGAGCCGCGGTGCTTAAGCTGCTTAACGAAATGACAGATACTTTTCTCGACCTTGAAACACTTCGTATGGTAGGAGCAAAGGTCGGTGCGGATATACCATTCTGCTTAACGGGAGGCTGTGCGGTATGCCGCGGTATAGGAGAAAAGGTAACCTCCCTCTCACCCGCAAAACCCAATTACCGTATATTAATCGTGCCGACGGACAAAGGGGTGTCAACACCTATAGCCTACTCAATGCTCGATGAAGCAAAACCTCAACCGCCATGCTCATGCGGTGATATTATATCTGATGTAACAAAAGGACGTATTCCGCATATACTATACAACGCCTTCGAGTCGGTTATACTGCCGATACGTCCCGCTGCGAACGATATAAAAAATAAACTCACATTATTAAATGCGGACGGTGTTATGATGAGCGGCAGCGGTCCGACAATATTCGCTCTTTTCTATGATGAAAATAATCTCTTATATGCGAAAACGCAGCTCGCTGATTCCGGAATTACGTCATATATCTGCGATTTATTAATATAAGAAAGGAAACGGAAAATGAAAAAAATCTGCATCTCAAAAGGATGGCTTTTAAACGCTCCCGGAACAAACGGATGGCGTGAAGTTGACCTTCCGAATGATTACGCTGTTACTCAGCCGCGTAATCCTCATGTCCCCGGCGGTGCTTCAAACGGCTTTTTCGGAGGCGGCACAGGTACCTATGTCAAGAATATCGAGCTCGGCAAGGGACATTATATTCTCGACATTGACGGCGCGTATATGTGTGCATCCGTAAAGCTTAATGAATACCAGTTGGTTATGCATCCTCATGGATATACTCCTTTTCTTGTTGACCTGACAGAACGTAAAAAGGACGGTTTAAACAAGCTATCGATAACCACACACGCCCATCAGCCATCCACAAGGTGGTACTCAGGCGCGGGTGTTTACAGAGATGTATTTCTCTGGCACGGCGGTGAAATAAGAATAGAACCGTGGGATATTTTTGTATCTACACCTACGCTCGACACTGTAGAGGTGTCATATGAAATAAGCTCCGATAAAAACGCCGATGTTACTCTCGCCGCCGAAATACTGGCAGGCAGTAAGCCTGTAAACGCAAAAACAACCTCAGTCATCCTGACTGCAGGAAACAAGACCGCGGTTAAATTGGTATTTGATATAAAAGACGCGAGAGCATGGAGTATAGACGATCCTTATCTGTATACATTAAGCACCAAAATTATAAATAAAGGCGAAATCGTTGAAACCGATAAAACAAAATTCGGTATTCGCACCATATCAGCCGATGCCGAAAACGGTCTTTTGTTTAACGGAAAACCACTGAAGCTTCGCGGCGGATGTATACACCACGACCACGGTGTACTCGGTGCAGCCGATTATCCGGCGGCATGCAGACGCAAGCTTACCAAGCTGAAGGAAGCCGGATTTAATGCTTTAAGAATCGCTCATAATCCCCCGTCAATCACGCTTTTGGAAATGTGCGATGAAATGGGAATTATTGTGATGGATGAAGCCTTCGACTGCTGGCGTCTCGAAAAAGGCGGTGAACTAAACTACCACATGTGGTTTGACGGTTGGTGGGATAAGGATATCGCTTCAATGGTTCGCCGTGACAGAAAGCACCCATGTGTAATAGCATACTCAATCGGTAACGAAATTCCCGAAAGCTACGGAAACTGCGATGGTGATGAATGGTCGGCACGCCTGACGGCTGAAATTAAAAAATACGATAATACACGATTTGTTACATCTGCAACATATCAAATGGGTGACGGTGAAACATGGGCTGATCGTACCAAAGGCTACTATGCTCCTCTTGATATTTGCGGCTACAACTATCTTTATACAAGATACGAAAGAGATCACAAGCAATTCCCGAATCGCGTAATATGGGGCTCTGAAACGCATGCAATCCACTTCTATGATTCATGGCAAACCGTACTCAACAACAGCTATGTGATAGGCGACTTCACTTGGACTGCTTATGATAATCTCGGTGAAGCGGGAACAGGCCGTTCTTGCTGGGCACGTGACGGCGTAATACGCGGCATCAGCTTAGCGGGATATCCATGGCGTTCATGCTACCAAGGCGACTTAGACCTCTGCGGATTCCGCCGTCCTCAGTCATATTTCCGTGAAGCGGTTTGGCTTAACAATACAGAACCGCATATTTTCACTACTCATCCCGAGCACTATGGTGAAGGCTTCAGCGGAACGGAATGGCACTGGTATGATGTTCTCGACTCTTGGACTTTTGATGATAAATACATCGGAAAGCCGGTAAAATGCGATGTTTACACGGCAGCCGATGAAATCGAATGGTATCTAAATGACAAATTAGTCGGAAGAAGCCAAACCGTTAAAGCTGTTGCCACACTTGACATACCGTATGAAAAGGGTGTGCTCTCAGTCATAGCATATAAAAACGGCAAGGAATGCGGTCGTTCATCACTTCATAGCGTCGGTTCTCCGCACTCAATAAAAATAATTCCCGAAACAAACGAAATTAAAGCAGACGGACGCGATTTATGTTACTTTGACATATACGTGACCGATTCTAACGGCGACAGAATTCCCGATTCAAAATCGGAGCTTTGCTGTATAGTCGACGGCGGTGAGCTTCTCGGAATTTTCTCGGGCGACCCGAAAAATGAAGACAATTACGGTACTAACATATGCCATGCGTTTGAAGGACGCGCGGTTGCCGTTGTAAAAACAAAAACCTCCGGAGAGCTTACAATAACTGTCGGAGCCGACAAGCTTAATTCCGGAAAAGCAACAATAAAAGCAAATAAATAATATTAAATAATGAAAGGTAATTTAACATGAGTGATCCGATTATTTACAAAGGTAGAGGAAACGCGGAAATGTACGACGAATACATAGATTTTATAAACTATGTATTCGGATTCAACGGAAATGAGCAGGATTTCAAAAAGCTTCTACCGAAGCTTTATAATCCCGAATACGATCCTTGCTACAACAATTATGTTGTAACTGAAGACGGCAAGCTGAAAGCCGCTATAGGCGCATTTGATTCCGAGCTTACTGTGGGCGGTGAAGTTTTAAAGTGCCGCGGTATAGGAAACGTTGCCGTACATCCGTACTCACGCTCCAAGGGTTATATGATAGACTCAATGAATCTGGCACTTTCCGATATGGTTAAAGACGGTGTGGACTACTCCGTACTCGGCGGTCAGAGACAAAGATATAATTATTTCGGCTTCGACCACATCGGTGTAGTATATAATGTAGACATAAACAACGGAAATCTGCGCCGCTGCTTCAAGGGCGTACCCTTCACGGATCTCGAAATGCGTGATGTAAAGTCTGACGAAACCGAGCTTATCGATAAGATATACGAATTATTCTGCACAAGACCCATGCGTACACTCAGACCCCGTGACAAATTCTATAACATTTGTCTTTCATGGCGCAACGCACTCAGAGCGATTTTCAAAAACGGCGAACTCATCGGTTATTTCGTAGCGGACTTACAAGAGCTCACACTTAAGGATATCAATGATTTTGACGATGTAATACGTAATTACGTACAAAAATACGATTCCGTTACTATAAGAATACCCGAATGGCGTGAAGATCTTCTTGAAAAAGCTATCCGTATATGCGGCGGTTATTCCGTAAGCCACTGTGATATGTTCAACATATTCAATTACAAAAAGTTCATCGGAGCTTTTCTTGAATTTGAAGCATCATACAAGCCGATGTCAGACGGTACATTGACCGTTCTCATTCACGGATACGCTAAGGATGAAAAGCTGAAAATAACAACACATTCCGAAAAAGTCGACGGTAAGTTTACTTCTGTCGAAGACTATGACGGAGAATGTGAGCTTGAGCTCAATCACCTCGAAGCAATGGCATTCTTCTTTGCTCTGTCCTCTCCTTACAGAAATAAAATCTCTCCCGCAATACGCGCGGCTCTTCCGATTCCCGTGTATGTTGAAGGCGCAGATAACGTATAATATTTCATTTTATTTTATCAAATATGAACTCGTGCAGGATGCTTCATTCTGTCCGTCACTCTGTAGAAACTGAATGTACCAATATACCCGTTTTTTCGGCAAAACGAAGAAATTGCAATTTCGGCATGAATATTTACTCATAAATATTGCATTTTGACCGATTATGTGGTAATATTTATAACGTAGTTCAATTATTTATTCGGAGGGTAAAAATGAGTTATTTACAGAATGTTCTTTCACAGGTAGACGCTAAATATTCCTACCAACCTGAATTTCTTCAGGCAGTTCACGAAGTATTTGAATCCCTTGAAAAAGTTATCACAAAAAATGAAAAATTATACGAGCAGGAAGCTATACTCGAGCGTATCACAGAACCCGATCGTCAGATTATGTTCCGTGTACCGTGGGTAGATGACTCCGGCAAAATCAAAGTTAACACAGGTTACAGAGTTCAGTTCAATAACTCTATCGGCCCATACAAAGGCGGCATAAGACTTCATCCGTCCGTAAACCTTTCCGTTATCAAATTCCTCGGCTTCGAGCAGGTATTTAAGAACAGCCTTACAGGTCTGCCTATGGGCGGAGCTAAGGGCGGTTCCGACTTTGATCCCAAGGGAAAGAGCGACCGTGAGGTTATGGCATTCTGCAAGTCGTTCATGACTGAGCTCAGCAAATATATCGGCGCCGACACAGACGTACCCGCAGGCGATATCGGTACAGGCGCACGTGAAATCGGCTACATGTTCGGCCAGTACAAGCGTCTCACAGGTCTTTATGAAGGCGTTCTTACAGGTAAGGGTCTCTCCTACGGCGGTTCTCTCGTTCGTACACAGGCTACAGGCTACGGTCTTCTCTACCTCACAGACGAACTTCTCAAGTGCCACAACGACGGTCTTGACGGCAAAACAGTAGCAGTATCAGGTGCCGGTAATGTTGCGATTTACGCAGTTGAAAAAGCTCAGCAGCTCGGTGCAAAGGTTGTTACAATGAGCGACTCCACAGGTTGGGTATACGACAAGGACGGTATTGATCTCGACCTCGTTAAGGAAATCAAGGAAGTAAAACGTGGAAGAATTTCCGAATACAAGGATGCAAAGAGCTCAGCAGAATACCATGAAGGCAAGGGCGTTTGGTCTGTAAAGTGCGATATCGCTCTTCCCTGCGCTACACAGAACGAGCTTCTCATAGACGACGCAAAAGAGCTTGTTAAGAACGGTGTTAAGTGCGTTTGCGAAGGTGCTAATATGCCCACATCCATCGAAGCTACAAAGTATCTGCAGGAAAACGGTGTTCTGTTTGTTTGCGGTAAGGCTTCCAATGCAGGCGGCGTTGCTACAAGCGGTCTTGAAATGTCACAGAACAGTGAGAGATTAAGCTGGACATTCGATGAAGTTGACAGCAAGCTTAAGGGAATCATGACCGGTATTTACCACAACATCGATGAAGCCGCACGTGAATACGGCATGGAAGGCAACTACGTTGCCGGTGCAAATATCGCAGGCTTCTCCAAGGTTGTTAATGCTATGTTGGCACAGGGTGTATAATTAGAAAATTATATATCAGATAAGGGTATGACAAATGTCATACCCTTTTTTTATGTTATTTAATTCCATTATTAAGCCTAAAGAACGGAACTTACACGTTTGCCGAAAGGCAATCTTCAAACGCCTTTGACGTTTGAAGAAGTGCAAGT